>JBBTGK010000317.1:0-9737 GCA_038060635.1 Cyanobacteriota bacterium
ATATTTTTTTGTAACTTTGTAACTTTTTTAATTTATTTACGTTGTATATTTTGATAATGATTTTATTGAGATAAAAAAATGCTTAAAAAATTTTTAATTTTAAATTTAATATTATTTTTTATAATAGCGAATTTAATTTCTTGCTCTAAAAATAATATATTAAAAGAATATAGACTTTTAAAAGGTCATACAACAGATATTTGGGATATTTCTTTTAGTCCAGAAGGAACTTATATTGCAAGTGGAAGTGCAGATAAAACAGTAAAAATATGGGATATAGAAAAGGGCAAAGAAGTATTTACTTTAACTGGACATAAAAATGTTGTAAATTCAGTTTCATATAATAAAACAGGCGATTTACTAGTAAGTGGTAGTTTTGATGGATTTGCAAAAATATGGGATATTAAAACAGGTTTAGAACTTCAAACACTATCTGGTCATGAAATAGGAATAAATAAAGTTATTTTTTCTCCAAATAATAAATTCATAGCTTCAGCAAGTTCAGACAGAACAATCAAATTTTGGGATATTAAAACAGCTAAATATTTTGAAGATATACAAGACCAAAAAACAGTTAAAGTGAGAACAAAAACCCTTGATTTTTCATCAGATGGAAATAATTTATTATCAGCTGATACCTCTGGAAAAATAAAGATTTGGGATGTAATGAATGGGAAATTATTAAAAGAAATCGATACAAAAAAAATTGATGATGGTGCTAGTGTAATTAATCAAGCTATTTATTCACCTGATGGACTTTCTTTTGCCACTTGTGGAACAGATCAAACTATCAGAATATGGGATGCAAAAAAATTAGAACAAATAAAAATGTTAGATGGTCATAATAGATCTGTAAATTCAATTTCTTATTCTCCAAATGGAAAAATGATAGCAAGTATAAGTAGCGATAAAACCTTAAAATTATGGGATATTAAAACAGGAAAAGAGATTTTTTCTCTAAATCCAAATATTGGAAATTTAACAAAAGTTACTTTTAATTATAATGGTTCTTTTATTGCAGTTTGCGGAAATGAGCCTTTTATAAAAATATGGAAAACGTCTGATTTTGTTTTTAAATAATTTTTAAATATATAATTTATTGATATAAAATGCTACAATATGAATATAAATATATGTTTATAGCTAAAAAAGTATGTTTAGCTCTTATTTTGTATTAGGTATTTATTGATTAATGAAAAATATTGTTCTCATAATAGAATATGATGGATCTAGCTTACATGGTAGCCAAAAACAACCAATTCCACATATAAAAACAGTACAAGGTGAAATTGAAAAAGCTTTGAATAAAATCCTTTTAAAGCCAACTAAAACTACTTTTGCAGGAAGAACAGATCTTGGTGTAAGTGCAGATGAAATGTATGTTAATTTTTTTACAGATACTGATATTACACCAGAAAAGTTTCAAATAATCTTAAATAGAATGTTAATAAAAGAAATTAGTGTAAAAAAATCATTTGTAGCGGATGATAAATTTAATTCTAGGTATTCAGCTTTAAAAAGAACTTATCGATATATATTATTAAATTCTAGTTCAAGAAGTGGATTAAGGCATAATCGAGTTGGTTTTCATCATAAAACACTTGATTTTGAATTGATGAAAGAAGCTTGGTCAAGTTTTTTGGGTAAAAATGATTTTACAGCTTTTTCAAAAATTAGTGATAGAAAAGATCCTGAATGTGAAATTTTTGAAACAAAAATAGAAAAAATTAATGATGAAATTATTTTTTATATAACAGGAGATTCTTTTATGCGTGGAATGGTAAGACTTTTAATTGGAGCCACTATTTTAATTGGTGAAAAAAAACTTCCTCCTAATTCAATTTTAGAAATTATCAAGAAAAAAGAAAGAAGTCTTGTAAAATACAAAGCTCCTGCTTTTGGTTTATCTTTAATAAAAATTGAGTATCCTTAATTTATTAAATTATAAGCTTTTTGCTCTTGATTTAAATTCTTTTGCTTCTTCATCAGCTCCAATTTTTTCAAGTGAATCGGCCATCATAATACAAATATCTTTTGTAAGAATACCATTTTCTATTAATAATGAAAAAGAAAATACTGCATCATCATATTTTTTTAATTTATATTGACTAATAGCTAATTTCTTATAAAAATCGGTATTTTTTTCAAATTTTGATAAATTATTAAATATTTTTTCTGACATTTCATAATTTTTTTGATCAAAAAATTTATTAGCTTTTTCTTCTAACTTCTTTTTTATAGATAAAAAATTAGTTCTAAGAACAGGTTCTTTTTCAACATCACTTACTATAGAAATAATTTTATCTGAAATCGTTTTTTCATTATATTTTTCAACTATTATTTTTCTAGCTTTTTTACCTAATTCAGTATTTTTAGGACTATTAAATATATTTTTCATAATTTCTTTTAAATTATCTAAATCTGGTTGTAAAAAATTAAATGAATCTCCAGATGTATTAATCCCAGATAGAGTATAATTTTCTTGAATTAATTCGGCTTCTATTTGATATGAATTATCTGAATTACAATAATCATCAGTTGCTCCATATTTAGTAACAATTACAGGTAATTCACATAACATGGCTTCTGCTACATGGATTCCAAATTTTTCTAATGAATAAGGGTAAACATAACAATCTACAGTATTATAAATATCACAAAGCTCTTCTTTTATAAAATTATTTTGTTTAATTATTATTTTAGGTAATTCTTTGTTATTTTCTATAAAAGCTTCAATTTCTATTTTTTTCTCATAATCATAAATAAAATCATTCATTATAATAAGGCAAACATCATCATTTTTAGTAAATTCAGAAGTATAAGCTTTTATTAAATTATCAATTCCAGAAGATTTAGTAAATTTACTAATACAAAAGAAATTAAAGTTTTTATTTGTTTCCAAATCATAATTAGTTTCTTTTTTATGATACATCGAAGAATTAACAGGAAGACCAACCACATCTATCTTATAATCTACAATTCCTAAATTATTATAATTATTTTTTATAAATGTAGAAGGTACAATAATTCTATCAATAATTGTATTAAATAAAGTTATCCAATCATCTGGAATAACAGAGTAAACCCAACTATTAGAAAGAATTATATGAGAATATTTATCTTCTTTTTTTAATTGTAAATGACCATAAAATTTTTCATATTCATAAAAATCAAAAAAGAATTTTTCGTTTTCATCATTAAAAAAGCTTAATTTATTTATTTTATTTCTCAAAAAACCAGATTGTATAAAAGCTTTTGCAATAGTTTCTTTTTCATTTATTTTATAATCTGGTGGATATGTAATATAGTTTTTATGGTATTCCAAAAACACTTGATTACTTTTTTCGAGAGTTCTTAAGATTATATTATTATGTTCTTTTTTAGTTATAATATTTTTTGCATAAAAAGATTTATTCAAATTTGTTATAGTACTAGGACACATATCATCTCTATTAATCATTTGATCAATCATATAATCATAAGTATTTTTGTTTTCAATAACATTAGTAAAATCAATACTATTTGTAAATTTTAATCCAGAAATATCTGTATAGCATCTTAATGTTTCTAAATCAGCAGATAATTGTGCTTTATAACAAAACTGAAGGTACATTGGAGTTAACTCTATTTTATAAAAATCATGTTTTACTAATAATCTATTCCATAAATCATAATCATCTGTTCCATTTAATGTAGGATCAAACATTCCTTCTTTTATTAAAGTTTCTTTTTCTATTAAAACAGAACCTACAGGATAAACATTTCCTATTAATTGTATTTTAAATGCCTCATTTTTTGTTTTTGGTTTTGTCATACTTTTGGGAAGTAATTTTTCATCTTCAGGAAAATATAAACAATAATCATCAAAAATAAACTTTTGTGTTTCATTTGTAAATTTTAATGCTCTTACCATCATTTCTAAAGCATAAGGAAATAAAACATCATCAGAATCACAAAGTTTTATATATTCTCCCTTAGACTCTTTTACTCCTCTATTCCTAGCTCCTGCTACACCTGTATTTGATTGTCTTATATATATAATTCTACTATCATTTTGTTGAATTTTTTTTACTAATTCACTTGTTTTATCTGAAGAGCCATCATCAATTACAAGAATTTCTATATTTTTATAGGTTTGCTTTAAAACACTATCTATAGCATATTCTATTGTATCTTCATCGTTATATGCAGGAATAATTACAGATATAAGAGGATTTTTTTCAATTTTAGTTTCTAATGAAATTTCATATTCCAGCTCATTTTTCATTGCATAAGCAAAACCTTTTATAAAACCAGCTTTATAACATTGCTTTAACATAAAATTATTTACTTCATCAAAATCTGTCTTAACTTCATCAAAATCAATATTTTCAAAAGCTGAAAAAATATAATTTTTTCGTTCTATTTCTTTTGGTTCTAAAATATTTAAAAAGGCTGAATTTGATAGGTCAATAATTTCAGGATCAAATAAATTTGAAAGATCTATTTCTTCTGTTTTTTTGAAATTTAGAATTACTTTATACCCTTCTTCATATCCTAATTCAACAAAATATTTAGATTGCTTATTAGTTTTAGGAATAGATTTAATATCTTTTATGGATTTATTTTTTGTATCTTTTTCAATAGGAAGAATATTTTTATCAAAATCCAAATTTTTTTCTTTCATAATGTAATATATTTTAACTCTTTTTTTAACAAAAAATTCTAACGCTTATCAAGTACACGCTTAATTTTAACTTGTTTAATAGTTTTTTTCAACTTATGTAAAATATAACTATAATAAAAATAAAATATGCTAGAATAATTTTTATGATGTATAAATTTTTTTTACTTACTTTGTTCCTGTTTTTGTTAACAGTCAACAATTTTGCTATTTCAGGTAGCAAAATAAAAGAAGAAGATATTCAAAATAAAATTTCTAAATGCTCTATTATAATAAAATTAACTTCTAAAGCTAACATTGATGAATATTTAGATTCTATTGAAAAAAAATATAATTCAAAAGTTTTTTTAATAAGTAAAGAATTAAGATTATATAAAGTTAATTTTCCAAAATCATTAGATAAAAAGGTTTTATTAGATATACTATCAAAAGATGAGTATATTGAGTATGCGGAAGATGATAAACCGATGAAAATAAGAGGTAAATAATGAACAAATTTTTATTAGCATTAGTGATTCCATCTGTTACATTGTTTTCTTGTAATAATATAAATACAAACACAAATTTAAATAAAAAAGTAATTAATTCAAATAATAATCAAACTTTATTGTTAAAAATTAAACCAAATGTTAACCAAGAAAGAATAAATATTTTTAATAAACAATTTGGAGTAACAAATTTCAATTATATTTCAAAAGATTTAAAAATTGCAGAAATAAAAACAGATTCTAAAAATGTTGAAAGTTTAAAAAAAGAATATTTAGATCGTAATATTGTAGAATATATAGAAAAAGATTCTAAAATGAGTGTTTTAGATTATCAGGCAGAAAATATTTCTGATACTGAAAGAAAAAATCTTAGTATAAAAGCTACAACTACTGGAGCAAGACCAAATGATACTTTTTTTCCATTACAATGGAATATGCAATCAATAGACGCTGATAAAGCATGGACATTAACTACAGGAAATAGTAGTGTAACTGTTGCTGTTATAGATTCTGGTGTTGATCCAGACCATCCTGATTTACAAGAGAATCTTTTACCTTTAATAGATATGTTAGCTGATACAGGTGAAGTTGATAATTATTTTTTTGGAAATATAGATGTTGATTATTCTGGAAAAGATGGAAATGGTCATGGTACTCATGTAACAGGCGTTATTGGTGCTTTAATAAATAATCAAAAAGGTGTTTCTGGTTTGGCAGGAAACGTTAAAATTTTACCAATTAAAGCCGCTAATTTTAGTGGTGGAACATCTGCTTCTATAATTACAAAATCTATTATAAAAGCAATAGAAAATAAAGTTAGAGTAATAAATATTAGTATTGGTGGTGAAAGATCTGAAGGAACTAAAGCTTTAAAAGAAGCTGTTGATCTTGCCTTAGAAAAAGGAATAGTTTTTGTTTCTGCTACTGGTAATGAAAGTAGTAGATCAAAAGGAATTATAACCGATGTTACTGTTCCTGCTGGATATGAAGGTGTTATTTCTGTTGCAGCAGTTACAGAAAAAGATAGAGTTGCAAATTATTCTAATGGTGGTCCTGAAGTTGAGATAGCAGCACCTGGTGGTGCAGGGTTACAATCCGAAGGCTCAAAAATATATTCTACTTGGCCAACTTATAAAACATTTGAAGGTTATAGAGCTGGAATAATAGGTCCTTATGCTTATTTATCAGGAACTTCAATGTCTTGCCCTCATATATCAGCGGCAGCAGCATTACTTTTTTCAAGATATCCTTCTATGACTGGTCAACAAGCAAGAATTAGAATTTTATCGACAGCTAAAGAAATAATTGGGCAAAAAGGTTTTAATTCTGATGTTGGATATGGTAAATTAAATGTTTATGATGCTTTGATTCAAGGAAGCCACGATAAAAAAGAAATAACTAATTAGAATTTTATGCAAAAAAGATTAATGGGTATAGATTTAGGTACAAAAAGAGTTTGTGTTGCACTAACAGATCCTTTAAATATAATAACTCAGCCTTATACTACAATTAATTTTGTTAATAAAGAACAATTAGCAAATGAAATAAATGTAATTATAAAAGATAAAAATGTTGGAACTATTATTTTTGGCATTCCAAAAACTTTATCTGACAAAGATTCACAAAAAACTACTGAAACAAGAGAACTTATTGAAAAACTTAGACCTATTTTAATTCAAGATATTGAAATAGATTTTCAAGATGAAGCATTAACTACAACTGAAACCCATGAGATAATGAGACAAATGGGAAAAAAACCAAGTAAAAATAAAGAATTAGTAGATAGAATTGCAGCACAATTAATTTTAAGAGATTACAAATCTAGAACTGGTAGATAGTAATTATTTTAGTTAAATTAAAAACAAATAAAAGATATTTTGAAGTTATCAATGAGGATAATTTAATGATTGAAAAATTAAGAGAATTTGAAAATAAAAAACCCGAAATTATTTTTTCTTGGAAAGATCAATACACAGAAGCCGAAGGTTGGATAGTAATAAATTCACTTAGAGGTGGTGCAGCTGGTGGCGGTACAAGAATGAGAAAAGGTTTGGATCTAAATGAAGTAATTTCTTTGGCAAAAACAATGGAAATAAAATTTCAAGTATCTGGCCCAAATATTGGTGGTGCAAAATCGGGTATAAATTTTGATCCAACTGATCCAAGAAAAGAAGAGGTTTTAAAAAGATGGTTTACTGCTGTTATTCCAATGCTGAAATATTACTATGGAACAGGTGGAGATCTTAATATAGATGAAATAAAAGAAGTTATTCCAATAACTTCAGATTTAAGATTATTACACCCTCAAGAAGGAATAGTTTCTGGACATCTAAAGTTTTTTGGTGAAGATAAAAGAAAAATAATAGATCAATTAATTGAAGGTGCTACAAAATTAGTTAATAGTAGAACATTAACGCCAGATTTTGAGCATAAATATACTGTGTCTGATTTAATAACAGGTTATGGTATTGCAATGTCAATAATTAATTATTATTCTATTTGGAAGGAAAAAATAAAAGATAAAAAAGTAATTATTCAAGGTTTTGGTAATGTTGGAGGCCCTACTTGTTTTTATTTAGCTCAAGCAGGAATGAAAATTGTTGGTATAACTGATAAAGATGGTGGAATAATTTCTGAAAATGGTTTTAGTTTTGATGAAATAAAAGATTTATTGAAAAAAAGAAAAAATAATATAATTAATTCTGAAGAAAAGATATTTTATCCCGAACTAAATGAAAAAATATGGAAAATACCTGTTGATGTTTTTGTTCCTGCGGCTGGTTCTCGTTTTGTTAATAAAAGTATTTTGGAAAGTATGATAAATAATGGATTATCGTTAATATCATGTGGAGCAAACGTTCCTTTTGATGATGAAGAAATATTTTTGGGTAAAACAGGGCTTTTTGCAGATAATTCTATATCAGTTATTCCTGATTTTATCGCTAATTGCGGAATGGCAAGAGTTTTTGCTTATCTTATGAAAGAAAATGCAAATATGGAATTAGACGCTATTTTTAAAGATATTTCTGATACTATAAAAATTACCTTAGAAAAAATTTATAATAAAAGTAATTCAAAAGTAAAAATATCTCAAACTGCTTTAGATATAGCTCTTGAATCTTTAAATGAAGGGTGAAGGGTGAAAAGTGATGAGTGATGAGTGATGAGAAGTTGCAATACAACCTTCCTTTAGATAAGAAGCGGTTCGATTAATAAAATTCTTGCCGATCACTTCTTACTCATTACTTTTTACTTCTAATTCATCACTTCTACAAAAACTTTAATGAAATTCTCCATCTTCTTTCCATTCTTTTAATCTTCTTCTAGCATTTTTTATTAATAAATATTCTGAAACCTCTTTTGGAATTTCTAAATATTTTTTTATAAAAAGAACCGCTTTATCTTTTCTTCCTAATTCATGATATATGGTAGCTAAATTGTAATAAGCCGTTGAATAATCAGGAAAAAATAAAAGTAAATTATTGTATGTTTCTGCCGATTTTTCTTTTTCTCCAATTGAATAATAACAAATAGCTAAATTAAAATAACCATTTGTATGTATAGGATTAAAGCTAAGTAATTTTTTTAAAATCTCTATGGCTTTTTCATAATCTTTTTTAAAATTCATATAACAAAAAGCTAAGTTATAAAGTGTATCTTCAGAATTTGGTTGATTTTCTAAAATAATTTCATATTCTGAAATAGCAGAATCTATATTATTAGATTTTGTAAATTCATTTGCTAAATTAAATCTGGCACTTTCATTATTAGGATTTATATTCAAACATTTTTTAAAATTTTCTATTGCTTTATTTTGTTCATTTTTTTCAGAATATAATAAACCTAAATTATAAAAAGAATGTTCATTATTAGGATTTATTTCTAATGATTTTTGAATAATTATTATTGCAAGTTCAATATCTTTTTTATTGAGATAAATTTCCATCGCATATTTTAAGGTAAAATCAGATTTTCTTTTATCTTCAATTGAAATTTCTTTAATTTCTGGTTTCTTTATTTCAGGAATTGTTTCTAATTTTACTTTTTCAGTAACAGTTTTTTTTATGTTGCTTAAAACAGATTTATTTTTCAAATTCTGATTATTTACTTTAAAATTTTTGGTATCCATCAAAAAACAAATTATAATAATAACTGTAATTATAATTATACAAGGCAATTGTTAAATGCTCAAATTTTATACAGTAAAAAACGGTGGACGCTTAACATCTTGTGTTGGGCCGAGCCTTTGGTTATTGGAAGAAACAGGTAAACCTTATCAAGTTGTTGATATTGATATTTTTAAAGGAGAACATAAATCTGAAAGTTTTTTAAAATTAAATCCTAATGGTAAAATACCTTGTCTTCAAGACGATAACTTTATTTTATGGGAATCTGTCGCAATAAATTATTATGTAGCTGCAAAAAATAAACCAGAATTGTTAGGAAGTAATCTTCAAGAGAGAGCTTTAATTGATCAATGGGTTTTATGGTGTTCTAGTGAGTTAAACCCTCCTGTTTCTGCTATTTTTACTAATGCAATGAAATCTGCTGAGCAAAGAGATAATAATTATATGCAACAATGTAAA
>JBBTGK010000318.1:0-20630 GCA_038060635.1 Cyanobacteriota bacterium
TAGATAATTCAGTTACATTAGTAAATACAACTGGTGTTCCTGGAAGTAATATTGCTTTTGGTCCATCACCTTCAAGTAATTTTTTAGCTTCTATGCAACTCAATAACTCTGTTATACAACCTGGTATTTCAAATCAGAATTTTCTTTCTAGTAGTAATCCAATTGGTGTACCTGGTGAATTTAGAAGATTGCTTTTTACAAGAGAAGGCGATTTTCATTTTGATAACAACGGATTTTTAGTTAATAGTAAAGGTCTTTTTGTTGGTGGAATCGATACAAGAACTGCTGAAGTTATGAAAATAGATAAAAAAGCTATTGATGGCTCAGGTTCTGATTCTGATGACTTTCATTTTACTCCAAATGGACTTCTTTATAATGATACTCAACTTGGGAAACAAGGTAAACAAATCGCTTTAGCTAGATTCCCTAATCCAGGTGGTCTTGTTGGTTCACAATATGGAGGAAATATATTAACTGAAGGCGGAAGCTCTGGTTTGAGAAAAATAGCAGCCCCTGATACAACCAGTTTTGGTGTTTTACAAGAAAGTTCATTAGAGTTAAGTAATTCTTCTACAGTTGAAAGTCTTACAAACCTAGGGCTTTTACAAAAGTTTTTTCCATCTACAATGTCTGCATTAAAAGTTGAAATGTCTGTTCAAGATGATTTAAATGGAATGATTAAATCATAATATAATTTTTCTAAGATAATTTAAAGAGTCTCAAAAATATTGAGACTCTTTTTTTATGATAAAATTAGTAAAATTAAAACTCAAAAATAATAAACTATGAAAATAAAAGAAATAATAAATTATTTAGAAAATTTAGCTCCTAAAGAATATTCACTTGATTGGGATAATTGTGGAATACAAGTAGGTTCACTTGAAAAAGAAATAAAAAATATTTCAATTGCTCTTACTCCAACTATTGAAATAATAGAAAAAGCGATAGAAAATAAATCAGACTTTCTTATAACTCATCATCCAATGATTTTTAAATCATTAAAATCAATTAATACAGATTCTCCTATTGGTAAAATGATTGAGCTATCTTTAAAAAATAATCTTACTGTTTATACCATGCATACAAATTTTGATTCTGTCGAAACTGGTTTAAATTATGAGATTGCAAAAGATCTTAACTTAAATAATATAGAATTACTTTCTATTTCTGGTCAATATAATTATTATAAAATAGTTATTTTTGTTTTATCTGAAAATACAAATAAAATAATTGATATAGTATCAAAAACTAACCAAAATTTTTATAATTCAAAAAAAGAAAATATTTTAGTTTTTAATTACTCTGATAAAGATAGAATAGAAATAACTTCAACAAAAAAAGAATATAAACATATTATTAAAAATTTAAAAGAAAATATTGATAATGATTTTTTATATGATGTTTATAAAATAGAAGATAAAGAATATAAATATGGTATAGGAACAATTGGAGTATTATCTAAACCTAAAAAACTAGAAGAAATAATAAAAGAAATAAAATTAAATTTAAATCTTAAAAACTTAACTTATGTTGGTGAGCCTAGTAAAAATATAGAAAGAATAGCAATATGTACAGGAAGTGGTAGTAGTTTTATTAATCTTGCTAAACAAAAAGGAGCAGATTTATATATAACAGGAGATATAAAATATCATACTGCTATTGATGCAAACGAAATTAATCTAGCAATGATTGATGCAGGACATTACGGAACAGAAATAATATGTGTAAAATTTATTTCCAATTATATAAAAAAGGAATATAATAATATTGATGTTTTTGATATTATTGAAAATGATCCATTTTTTTACGCATAGAGTTTATGATTAGATTAAACAAGTAAAAAAAAGATTAAAAAAAGATGTGAAATTTAAGCAAGTTTTATTCATCACTTAACTATAATATAAATAACTAATGGGTATAAATCACTTTACGAGGAAAAAAAATGAACTTAAAGAAGGCTCTATCAACACTAGTAGCAGTAGTTGCATTAGCTGGTTGCGTTTCTCAAACAAATCAAAACTTATCTGACGATACTCAACTTTCTAATCAACAGTTAGAAACATTTAGCAATAGCGATAAAGCAGTTATTGAAATAAAATTAAAAGATTTGAACAAAGATTTAATTGATCTTAGTACAAAAAGTTTTGACCTTTTTGGTATAAATAAAAAAGCTAAAACAGTGAGAGCAAGAGTTACAAGAGCTCAACAAGAATATGTTGAAAGTAAAGGCTTAACAGTTAAAGCATTTTTTGAAAATGGAATGACTAAAGGAAGTGGTTTGCTTCCTGGTTATATGACAACAGAAGAAATGCACACTAAAATGAAAGCAATTGCTGCAAAATTTCCTGATATTGCTTCTGTTTCTGAAGTAGGAAAAACATGGGAAAAAAGAAGTATCTATGCTTTAACAATATCAAACAAAAAAGCTAAAAAAGATGGTAAATTTGAAAGTATGTTTATTGGTGGTATGCACGCAAGAGAACTTGCTCCACCTGAAATTATGTACAAATTAGCTGACACATTAACAAGTGGTTATGGTAAAGATGCAAATATTACAACATTAGTTGATACAAGAACAATACACATTATTCCTATGGTTAATGTTGACGGAAGAATACAAGTAGAAAAAGGAAATACATGGCAACGTAAAAATACACATGGTTCTGGTGTTGATTTAAATAGAAACTTTGATAGCTATTGGAATTATAAAGGTCTTAATGTTCCATCTAGTTGGGTTGGAGATGCAGCAAATCAAAACAGTGAAACTTATAGTGGAACTGGTCCTGCTTCAGAACCAGAAATACAAGCAATACAAAACTTCTATACTGGTAAAAAAATAAATATGGTTCTTGATATGCATGCTTATGGAGAAATGTTTTTCTGGCCAGTAGGTTACAGTGATAAAGATGTTCCAGAAGTTGCTGTTTTCAAAGAAATGTATAAAAATACTTTCCAAGGAATAAATTATGAAGGTGGAACAAGTATGGGGCTTTTATATCCAACAACAGGAACAACAGATGATTATGCTTATGTTAAACATAATGCTTTTGGTTTAGGAATGGAAGTTGGACAAAGTTTCAGACCATCATCTCAAGATGTTGAAGGAATGTGGAGTAAATTAAAACCAGGATTACTTTATTTGTTAAAAGCAAATAACAAAACATTGAAATCTAAATAGTTTTAATAAAATAGGCTTTCTGATAAAGCCTATCTTACATAGACAAAAAAACCGCTTTTTGCGGTTTTTTTGTTGATATTTTTTAGTTATTTGAAAGTGAAAAATTAGTAATTGAATCAGAATTTTTCATAAATAAACCATTGGTGATATCACCAGAATATATATAATATTTTGAAATAGGTGTTCCACTTGGTTCATAATATACTACACCAGTTGTCGGTGATGCTGAAATATCATCATAACTTAATCCTTTTCCTGTACCATCTGTAAAAGCATTTTCAAAATCTTTCCAATATTTTTTATTTTTTGCCTCGGTTTCTAGTTCCGTAACATTAGAAGGATAAAAAGATCCATAATCAACTGAATATAAAACTGACATTGTTTGAAACAAATTCATATTGGTTTTTGTGTTTGCTAATTTTGCTCTTAATTGTGCTGATTGAAAATTTGCAATTGCAATAGAAGCTAAAACACCTATAATAACAACAACTATCATTAATTCTATTAAAGTAAAAGCAGAATATTTTTTTTTATTTTTCATTTTTGAATTATTAAAGTGATTTTAAGTATTTAAGATGTAAAAAGAAATTTTGAGTAATAAAAAAAAGAGAAGATAAAAACCTTCTCTTTTAATTTTAAAATCTAATTAGTTGTTAGATAATATAAAAGGTTGATTGCTTTGAGCATCTGTTATCCATGTTAAAGTTGCACCAGGTTTGTCTGCACCATAGATTTTATAACCATTAAAAACACCTGAACTTGATTGAGGATCATATCCAACCATTCCACCAGCAGCAGGTGCTGCTGTATCTATTCCTCTATCACCAAAAGATGCTTTAGCTGCTAAACTAGCTACTCCACCAGCTCCAGAATAATTAGTACCAGCAACTGTACCAGCTGCTCCTGCTAAATTGGTAAAAGGATTTTTAAAATGTTTCCAATATTTATTGTTACCACGATTTGCAGAATCTGCAGCATCTGATGCACTACCTGGGTAGTTACCAGAAGCATCAACTGAATATGTTTCTAATATTGTTTGGAATGTGTGCATATTAGATTTTACACTTGCTAACTTAGCTCTATCTTGTGCAGATATAAAGTTAGGTAATGCAATTGCAACTAAAATACCGATAATAACGATAACAACCATTAACTCGATTAATGTGAAGCCTTTTGCTTTTTTTCTTAATTGTTTTAAATCCATTTTTTTTTCCTCCGAGAAACTAAATTTATTTCATAATTATCATATACCCAAAAACAAAAATTTCTAAACATAAAAAACAAAAATATTTTTAAAATATTTAAAAATTTAAAAACTACTAAAATGAGAGTTGATTTTTGTTAACAAATTTTATAGTGTTTATTTTATTTTTGGATGTAATCGATAATGTAAACATCACATAATATTATATAATTATAAATTATAGTGATAAGGTATATAAAATAAATTTATTTTATATAGTCCTTTTAAATCAATAGTTTTATAAACTATTGAGGAGGAATATTTTGAAGAGAAAAATTTTTTATAATAAAAAAGTAAGTTTACTATTAGTTTCACTAATAGTTTTTTCATGTACTTCAACACCAACAACTTATAAACCTAACAAAATTGATAGTCCTATAATTGCTAAAAATGTATCAAATAAAGATAATAAGAGCCAACAAGTACAACAAACTAGTTCCATCCCAGCTCTTACTATAGACACATCATTAAAAACACAAGAAGATGAAAAATCAATAACTGATATAATTAATACATCACTAGAGCTTTTTCCAGAAGATTCTACAACTGATATTGATGTTAATGAAGCAACAGTATTAAATAGTGGTGGAGTTGTTTTTGCTACTGTTTTAAATAGTGGTGGAGTTGTTTTTGCTACAGGAGAGACTTCATTTGAAACTAAAGCTCTTAATGAAAAAGAGGTTAAAGAGAATAACGATAATGATAATGAAATTACAAAAAGACCTATCCTTAATAATATTCTTCAAAATAAAAAAGATGAGATTATAGAAAATGTAAAAAATAAAGTAACTCAAATAAGAAATAAAAAAGTTGTAAAACTTCCAATAAAGTGGATTAGAAAAATAATAGGAAAACCAAAAAAAGATATACAATTTGAATTTAATAAAGATAAAACATTAGCTACCGTTACAGTAACAAGAACATTATTAATTGAGTTATCAAATGCTCAATTGCAGTCAAAACAAACTAATGAAAAATCTGTTACTAAAGCTATTTTTATAAAAAATGAAAAAGGTTGGACATTAGATAAAATAGCACCACCTAAGAATAGTTCATCTAACAATGAAAGTTCAGAAGTAAAAGATATTGAAATTAAAGATGTTAAATTTGTTATTCATACAAAAAATAAAGACGGAAAAATTCAAACAAAAAATTTAACCGTATCTTTATCTGATTTTAGTGAAAAAGAAAAAATAATATCTATAGAAAGAGAGTCTCTTGTTGTATTAGAAGTAAATGCTGTTAATAAAGAAGATCCAGAAAAAGCTTTAAATGTATTTGCCCAATTTGGATCTAAAGATAGAATTCCACTTTTTGATGATGGATCTCAAGAAAAAATTAATAATAATTACATAAGTAATGATAAAATAAAAGATGATGATATTTATACTACAAATATACTTATAAAAAATAAACAGGGTATTGGTTATTTGAACATAACAGCAATTAATGGAGATTCTTTTAATGCAGGAACTTCTTATTCATCTGTTAGCAAGTCTATACCTATAAATATTAAATAGGAGGATAAAAATGGGATATTTTAAGAAGGCTTTTATTGTTACATTATTTTCAGCAATTATGCCTTTATTTTCTATGAGTTCTTATGCAACAACAACGCCAATAACTCCTGAAGAAATAATAACAAAAGACTTAGAAGCACAATATTTTGAAAAATATTTAGGCTATATAGAAGTTGGAACTACTACTAGAACAGAGCTTGAAGAATATATTGGTGATGGAATTGCAAATAAAACGGTTTCTGGCGAGAGAGTTTATTATATTGATACAAAAAATAAAAGAACACTAATAATAGAAACTGATTTTAAAGGTAGAATTGAAGTAGCCCATTATAAATCTTTTATTGAATTACCAAGTAGTATAAAAAAAATTGAAGATATTAAATTATCTAAAAAACTAAATATAAAAAACTTTATGACTTCTATGGGGAGTCGTATTGGTTACAATAGCACAATGATTATGAATGCTTACGGAAGACCATCTGTAGAAGTATTTGATAAAGATGAAAAAGAATTAAAATATATAATGCTTGGAAGTAATCATAAAAATCAAAATTTTGTTTATTTAGAGTATAGTTTTAAACTCAAAAAAAATAAAGTTCAAGAAATAAGAATAGAAAATGGGAAATAAATATTTACAAATGAAATAAATTTGTTAGAATACTAGGACAATTCTCTTTATAATATTTTTGGTGTTTTATGAAAAAATATTTTTTAACCGTTCTTGCATCATTTTTGCTTCCATTAAATTCTTATGCCAAAGAATCTTTGAAAGTTGATGTTGGAAATTTTCCTAAGAAAGCTATAGAAAGAGCTACAAAAATCGATAGAAATACAATAAAATCAGAAATAGATGTGACTCACCTTGTCGCTTTTGTTCCAACATGGAAAAAATTAGAATTAAGAGAAAATGAGTTATTAAATTTATACTCTGATGTTGTACCAAAAGCTTTTAAGAAATATCCTGCTTCAAAAGAATTTCATTTTGCTACTTATGTAAAATATAAAAATAAAAAAACTAATAAGTTAGAAAATAAATATGTTAGTAAAATAATAATCACTAAAGAACAATCTCAAAAAATTGATTGGAATTCTATAAAAGAAAATAAATCTGAAAATTTTAAACAATTTAAGTTAATTGATTTTTCAAAAATTTAATTGTTTTTTTCGGAGCGTTTTAAAACGCTCCTTACACAATATTCTTATTGTTTCGGCATAAAAAAATTTATAAGGAATTTGTGTTAATAACAACTATTTCACAACAATCAGCTCCTTTGTGCATACAATTTTTTTCTAAAATAACCAATTTTTCTTTATAATGGTTTCCTGCCCCTCTAATAACTCCTTTAGCTAAAACACATAATTTTCTTTCTGATGAATAATATACTATTAGCTCTTTATTATTTACTCTTTTATATTTTAAAACAGGTGGTCTTGAACCTCTAACTAGTTTACGCATAATTACATGAACTTCTTCTTCTACATTTTGAATAAAATCTAAAACATTCCATTCTGGTTTTATTAATTGTTTATAATTTCCTATAAATTTATGACTAACAAACTCACCAAAATCTTCTAATAAAAAATCTACCGTTTTTCCTAGTAATTTTGAAGCTGTAACAATTATATTAACAATTTCTTCATCTGGATAATCTTTTATTGGTAAATAAAATCTAGTATTTAGACCAGATTCTTTTATTAAATCTCCCCATGCAGAATTTCCATATTTAAGATCTGCGTAGTTCTTTAATTCATTGAAAATCATTCCGTGCATTTTTTTTATTCCTTGTTGTATTTATTTAGCTCATTATTTATTTAATAAAAGATGCTAGAAAAATTATAAAAGAAAAAAATAATTTCATGGATTAACAAAGTGTTGAGTAAAACAACAGATTATATATTAAATAGTTATTTATTGTTACTTGTTAATATTGTAAAATATACTTTAGTTAAAAAAAATGGAATTCTGGTTGGATTTCTGAACCAGACCACAAATCATTAGCTCATAAGTGATTCAAGAATCATAGATGGCCTGCCACGAGTGAGTGTCAAAGGTAATATATGGAATTAAAACAAGAGATAATTGATAAAATATTTGAAAAATATGGAGAAAATCTTGAAGCAGAGAGGCTTTGTACTTTTTATAGATTATTAGTTAAAAATGGATTTTATAAACTAAAAATAGATTTTCCTAATTATGAAAATTTTAGATTTTTATTAGATAGTTTGATAGAATTAGGTTTAAAATTTGAAATCAATGAATTAGAAGATGAATATAAAGAACCAACATTAACAAAAACTTTTAATTTTGATTGGTTAAGATACTTTTTAGCTTTTACCGAATATAATAACACAGCTAAAGCAGCTCAAAAACTTTCAGTAACACCACAAGCTATAGTAAAAGGAATTTCTAATATAGAAAGTTTTTATAAAATAAAGTTAATTAATAGAAATAAACATTTCACAGAATTAACAAAAGAAGGAAAAATTTTTAAAATAAAAGCTGAAAAAATACTAAATACTTTTACAGAATTGGATTCTCTTTTTACAGAAGAATATTCTCATTTACAAGAATTGAATATTGTATATCAAGAAAATTGGGAATTTTATTTTGTTAGCAAAATAATAGATTTTTTAAATAAAAATAAATCATTAAAAATAAACTTAGTAAAGATAGTTGAGCAGGAAGAATTATTTAATTCTAATATAGTCGCAGATATAATTCTTTCTTATCAATCTATTTCTTCTGTATCAACTACTTATGAATGTTTTAGTTTTCAGAAAAGTAGAAGTGCTATAGTTGGCAATAAAGAATTAATGAGAAAAAAAGGAAATTTTAAATTTATTTCAGACATTAATAAATCTATTCCTGAAACTAAATTATCAAAGAGTAAAAATTATATGGAAGCTATAGAAAAATTATATGTACCAGAAAAATATTTAAAAGAAACTATTTATTCTAATAATTTTGATACGCATATAAAACTATGTGAGAATGGATTTGGATACGCCTTTTTACCAATTATAACAATAATTGAACAATTAAAAAATAAAACTTTGGAAATAATAGAAGAAGTACCTAATTCATATCATCTTTTTAATTATTTAATCATAAAAAAAGATTTAGATGTAAATATAAAAAAGAATATTCTAACAATATTTGATGATTTTAATAATGAAATAGAATAAAAAATATATAGATATGAAAAATGATTTAAATTACTAATAAATAGATTTTTTTTATAACAACAATCTGTTTATTAACTAAATAACCTGTTTATTTATAACTTATTATTTTTTGCTATTATTATCTAAGAATAATAAATAGATAAAAGATAAAATATCTATGAAATTTATTTAATATAATATTAAAAATTCTGTAAAAGGAGTAATAAAAATGAAATTTAAAAATTATTTTATTGTATCTAGCGTTTTAGCTATTTCATTACTTAATTCAGCTAATGCTTTAGCTTGTCATAAAGGTGAAACTTGTGTTAATGGTAAACCTGTTCCTACTATTGGTGGAAAAACAGCTAGTCAAATATTAGATGAATTAAACCAAAAAAATAAAACCAAAAAAACAGCAACTACACTAAAAACTGAAAAGGTAAAAGTTGAAAAAGTAAAAATTGAATCTAGTGATTTTAAAGCACCACACAAAGGTTCAACTAAAAAGAAATAATTACATTATTTTTATAGATTTACTCATTAATAACTTATTTTATAATTTGCTAGTGAGTTTTTTTATGACAACGATCTGTTTTCTAACTAAATAATTTGTTTAGTCAGAAGTATTTTTTATTAACGATTATTGTAAGAGAATACTAAGTATTTATTTTAAATATTATATATGTTATGAGGAATTAACATGAAAAAATTAATAATTTTAGCTTTATTTACATTTACAACAGCTTGTAGTGTACAAAATAATCAAATATTAGAATCTGAATCTATTGAATCTAGTATAAGTTCAATTAATAAAAATGATATAACTAAATCTCCAATGAGTTTAGGTTTAGCAAAAGAAATAGCTCTATTATTTGATATTAATAAAGATGGTAAAGTTTCTGCTAATGAATTTGCAGTAAAAGTATATATCAGTCCTGATAATAAAGCTTTAAATAGTGAATCATACCAAAATTGGGATTATATTAATAAAAAAGAACTTGCTCCAGTTACTTTAGATTCTATAATAAAATCTTTAACTTATAATGATGGTACAGGCTTTTTCTCTTTTAGTTCATCAAAAATAGGTAAAAATATATCTGAAAGTGAAATGGATAAATTCTCAAACACATTTGCTACTTCTATTTCAAACGACTCTTCTGCTGTGAAAGGTAAAATTCCTGTAGGTACTACAAAATATGGTATGTTTGATACTAAATTAGTTACTGAAGTAATTTCTGTAAACTCTTTAAAAAAAGCTATTGTTAAACAACTTAAAAATTCTTTTGTTGAACTTTCTTTAAGTAATAAACTAAAGAATGATGGAAAAGAAGCTGTTAATTTTAGGCTTGATGGATTAGAAAATAAATATATAAGTTTATTTTAGTAAGTTTAATAATATTATAATTTTGGAGGTATTTTTTATGCCACTGTTCTCAAAATCATCTTTCTGTTTATTTTCTTTTTTATTTCCGATATTTTCTTGGTTTGGGCGTACGCCTGTAGTAGCTAGATAGATCTGCTTCAAGGTATTATTAATAAAATAAAATAATTTCTTCTAAATAAAAATTCCAATCCATACTAGATGTATCTATCTTAATGTTTGGGATTTTTGTTTTTTTTAAGGCAATTTCTCTATTTATTTTTGATTGTGTATATGCTTCTATCGCTTTTTCTAAAGAACCAAAATATTCTACAGCTAATTCTAAACCATTTTCTTTTATATCAAAATGATTTAATGCTCTTTCTATAATTAAATCTTGATTGTATTCTAAAAGAACAAGTAAAAAGTTTTTTTCTGAAAGTAATTCATCTATTTTAAAATATAAATCCCAATTATCAATTAAAGCATAATATGATAAATGAAATCTTTCTAATATTATTAGAGTTTCTTTTGAATCTTTTTCTATTTTATTTAAAATATCATTGAGTCTATATATTTTTTCAGAATCAGATTTATTTTTATCAGATAATTCATCCATAAAATCACCAAAAGTTTCAGTTTCAAAATATATTTTATAATCAATATTATTTTTATTCAAAAAAAGTTCTAGTTTTTTTATTATTTTAGACTTACCAGATCCACTCAAACCTTCAATAATTAAATTTTTAATTTTATTCATTCCTTTCTTAAATTTTTAAATTCAAGTTTATTATATAATAATTTCTAATATTTTATTGTTTAAAATATCATTGAATATTAAAAATTGTTTAATAATAAGTTCAAATATGATATAATATTAATGTATAATAAATTAATTGAATATTATTGTTATTAGTATGCTTGTTAACATATTTTTTGAAGTTAATTTGGTGTTATTTAGCTTTTTTTATTGAATTTGATTTATGATTATAAATATTTTCTAAAAGCGTTTCTGTTTTTTATATGTTTTTATTTGGAATTAACATAAAATATTAATACTGTTTACTTTTGTTTTTTTTAGGGAATATTACTTTTATTAAATAAAAAATATAAATTAGAGGAAAAAATGTCCAAGGCTTATAAAGCAAAACTTTATGTTTTGAATGAAGAAGATTTATATAAAATATTAAATATTAAAGAAGACTCTACATTAGATGAAATATCTAAAGCATATAAAACTATTGCAAAAGAACTTCATCCAGATTTAAATCAATCAATAACACCTGAAGAAAAATCCCAAGCAGGAAAAATTTTTCAAAAAATAACGTCAGCCTTTAATATACTTAAAGATACAGAACAAAAAGCAAGATATGACGCTGAAAAAAAACTTAAATCAATTAGAGAAGAAAATTTAAAAAAAGATATTGCAAACAACAAAAAAGTTAAAGATAATAAAATTGATGATGCTAAAAATGAAGATGGCTCGATCTCTTTTACTTTTAAACAAATGAAGTTTGTTGATATGGATAGAATTAGAATAGAAAAAGAAAATAACCTAAAAGATAAATCAGAAGAAAAATTTATACAAGCAAAAAATCTCCTTGAATCAAAAAAATATGATGAAGCTGCTGATATCTTAAAAACAATTATAGAAATACTACCGAATCAAGCAAAATATCATAGTTATTTAGGTTTAGCTATGGATGGAAAAGGTTGGGCTGGATATGCCCAAGCAGAATTTAAAGTAGCGCTTCATTATGATTCTAATGATGAAATTGCCAAAAAATATTATAAACCTGTAGAAACTCTTTCCAGAGTTATAAATAAAACAACAACCGAAAAAGATCTTACTGAAAAAGAAAATATTTCTATGTTAAAAGAAACAACGACAAACTTAAAAGAAGTTCTAGGTAGAGTCAGAGGACTTTTTGGCAAAAAATAGATCTTATTGCTTTAACAGTAAAAAGTAATAAGTGAAAAAGTTAGGAGTGAGCAGGCAAAACTATATTCTTAATCTTTTTACTTTTTACTCATCACTTCTTAATTCTCTTTAATTACATATTTTAAAATATAAAGCACTTGGTATGCTATAAGATTTTTTATCACTAACAAGAAAACCTAATGAATGGCTACCAGAATTAAAATCTACACTATAGTTTATTTCTTTTGATTTTTCTTGAAGAAGTTGAAAACTTAATTTACTTGAATCGAGTCTTGATATAACACCCCAAAAAACTGAAACGCTATCATCATTATCATCTCTAATATTAAGAGTTACTTTTAATTTATCACCTGTTTTTACACACATAACAGCTGAAGGAACTATCGGGGGTTCTGAGATTTGTCTTCCATTTATTTCAAATCTTAAATTAGTAATAACAGGTTTTTTATTTGAGGGTGAATTAATCATTATTTCATCTAAAGTACTAAATAAATCTTTTGGTTTTAATGAGTTTTCATCAAACTCTGATAAATTAGGTATTTTTACACTAGATAATGAAATAAACTTAGTTTCTTTATTAACATCTATTTCTTTACTTCCTTTAGATAACGGAAAAGCATTTTTATCAAATGATGAAATCCTAATAGAAGCTTTCCCTGAAGGAATATCTTTTATTGTTACTTCATTACCCTTAAACTCATTAACTTTTATTTGTTTATTACTTCCAATAACTTCTATAATATTTGTATCTGAATCTGAAGGTAAATTTTCAAGTCTAATTTTTAGATCTTGTAATAATTCCAAAAGTTCTATTTTTACCTGATTTGTTTTACCACCTTCGACAACTGTATCAGATGTTGCTTTTGCTAAAACATTATTATCTTTATCTAATGCTCTTATATCAATAGTTTTTTTACCAATAGGAACTTCTTCTATAACAAGTGTTTTATCTGAATTTTTTTCAATTATTTTCTCTATGTCCTTTGGAAGCCCCTCACCATATATTTTTATAATTATTTTTTCGGTATTTGTTGGAATTGCTTTTATGGAGAATTTTTTGGGAAATTCAAATTTTATTTTAACTAAACCTGTATTATTTTTGTATCCAATATTATTAAAATCTGAACAAGAAATCATCAACAAGGATAAAATTCCTAAGCATATTTTTTTCATATTATCACCATTTATATAAACTAAAAACTCATACTATAATTTTAGCATTTAAATATAGATTTGTCTGTGATTCTGATTTGCAAGTAATTAATACAAATGGTAGTATTTTAAAAAACTATAGTAAAAATATTAAAAGATTTTTATTATAAAAAAATTATATTGATTTAACTAAGGTTAAAATTATATGGAAGAATTAAAACTCATACCAAAAAAGGTTTTATTTGGAAACCCCGTAAAAACAAGTCCTCAAATATCACCTAATGCAAAAATGATGTCATATTTGGCACCTGTAGATAATGTTTTGAATGTTTGGATAGGAGAAATAGGTTCAGATAATTATCAATCAATCACTTCAGATAAAGATAGAGGTGTAATGAACTATTTTTGGGGACAAGATAATGAAAATATATTTTATTTACAAGACAAAAATGGTAATGAAAATTGGAGGTTATATTCAGTAAATATAAACACAAAAGAAATTAAAGATTATACTCCTTTTGAAGAAGTTCAAGTGCAAATATTAGCAAATGATAAAAATTTTCCAAATGAAATGCTTTTATCTATAAATAAAGATAATGCTTATGTTCACGATGTATATCATTTAAATTTACTTACATCAGAACTAAAAAAAATTGAAGAAAATCCAGGTAACGTTGCTCATTGGGAAGTTGATAATGATTTAAAAATAAAAGGAGCTACAATATCTAATGAAGATGGTAGTTTAGAGCTTATTATTAAAAATGAAAATGAAAAAAATTGGAAGAGTATTTTAAAATGGGAAATGGAAGATTCATTAAATAGTTCATCGGTTGCTTTTTCTAAAGATGGTAAATTTATTTATTTAATAGATTCAAGAGATTTTAATTCAGGAAGATTAGTAAAAGTAAATATAGAATCAGGTGAAAAAACTATTATTTTAGAAGATCCATCTTATGATGTTTCTAGAGTAATGATACACCCAGATACTTATGAAATTCAAATGGCTACATTAGTAAAATCAAGAAATGAGAATTATATTTTTGATCAATCAATAAAAGAAGATATTAATAATATTGGACAACTAAATCCAGGTGATTTTGTAGTTTATGATCGTGATAACGCAGATAAAATATGGTTAGTTGGTTTTACTCAAGATATAGGTTCAGTTTCTTTTTATCTTTACGATAGAGATAAAAAAGAAGGACAATTTTTATTTTATAGTAAACCAGATCTTAATACTTATACTTTATCAAAAATGAATCCATTGATGTTTACTTCGAGAGATGGTTTAAGAGTTCATGGATATATTAGTTATCCACCTAACAAAGAGATAAAAAATCTTCCTTTAGTTGTGAATGTTCATGGTGGCCCATGGTTTAGAGATTCTTGGGGATATAATCCAGAAGCTCAATTATTTGCAAATAGAGGATATGCTTGTTTACAAGTAAACTTTAGAGGCTCTACTGGTTATGGAAAAAGCTTCTTAAATGCTGGAGATAAAGAATGGGGCGGTAAAATGCATGATGATTTACTTGATGCCATTGATTTATTGGTAAAAAAAGGTGATGTTGACCCAAATAGAATAGCAATTTATGGTGGATCTTATGGTGGATACGCAGCTTTAGTAGGAGCAACCTTTACACCTGATGTTTTTAAATGTGCCATTGATGTAGTTGGTCCTAGTAGCATAATAACTCTTATAGAAAATATTCCTCCATATTGGTCAACATTTTTAGCCAATTTTAAAAAGAGAGTTGGTGATCCAGAAACAGAAGATGCTTTCTTAAAATCTAGATCTCCTTTATTTCATGTTGAAAATATAAAAATACCTGTATTAATTGCCCAAGGAGCTAATGATCCAAGAGTAAAACAATCTGAGTCTGAGCAAATTGTAGAAGCGATGAAAAATAAAGGTCTTGAATATGAATATTTACTTTTTGAAGATGAAGGACATGGATTTGTTAAACCAGAAAATAGAATAAAGTTTTATTCTGAAGCGGAGAAGTTTTTAGCAAAGCATTTGGGCGGAAGATCAGAAGATTAGAAAATACTAATAATTCAAACTACAGATAAAACAGATAAAACACATAAGCTACATATTTTTTGTAGTTCATCTGTTTTATCTGTCTAAATCTGTAGTTTAAGATTATTCCAACTTAAAAATTGATAAAATAATTTTAATTACTTGATTTTTTGAAAAGATAATTCCACTCAAATTTTACATTTAAAATAGGTTCATTATCAGCAACCAAAGGAGCTTCAATAGTTCCTTTATATCTTCTAACTGGGTTATCATTATCAAATGTTTCAAACATTACATTAGATTTTAAACCTTTAAGTAAAGCATTGTTTGAATTTTTATCTAAAGGAATTTCTTTGTTTCCTGTTAGGAAAAAACCTTTATAGTTAGTAGTTTTTGTTTTACTTTCTTTTATTACTTCAAGCATAACACTAGAAAAATCGCCTTGATTAAATTTTGTAGGAACAGTATTCATATTTCCTGTCATTATAGTTAATCTGAAGCTATATTTGTCATCACCATCAACAACTGTATCAAGACCAGCAGAAGCCATTTGTATTCTACCTTCTGATGTCCCAGCAGGTTCATCAACTTTATTATAAATGGTATTTTTTGAACCATCGAGTGATTTACCATTAATAGTAAGTCTATAGTTATCTACAAGTGGTATAAGTGCAACTGGAGCAGGCGTTGGTGTCGCTACAACTGGAACTGGTGTTGGTGTAGTTACAGGTGCTGGTGTTGCAGATGCTGCTACTACAGGTACTGGTGTTGCTGTTGGGCTTGCAACAGGAACAGGGGTTGTAGGATTACAAGCAGAAACAATTAATAAGCTTGATAAAAAAAATATACTTTTTTTGTTCATAAATTTTAGTCTCAATAAATTATAATAATATTAATAATATTCTTACATAAAAATCATTATTTTGATATTAATTTTTAAAAATAACTTGCATATTTTGTTCTTAAAATATAATTAAAAGTAATTACAAAAAACATTTTTTTCATGTAAAATTTTAACCTGATTGAATTTGAAACAATTATTTTATTGATATTTGAGAATTTATTATCAATAAAAAATAAATTAAAGTTAATGTTTTAATTATTAAGAGGTGTAAATTATGGATTTTAGAATAGAAACAGATACTATGGGAGAAATAGAAGTTCCTAATAATAAATATTATGGAGCTCAAACAGCAAGATCTCTTATGAATTTTAAAATAGGTGGAGATCATTTTCCAAGAGAAATGATAAGAGCTTTAGGAATTGTAAAAAAAGCATCTTCTCTTACAAATAAAGAATTAGGTTCATTATCAGAAGAAAAATCTAATTTAATTGTACAAGCCTCTGACGAAGTTATTGATGGTAAGTTAGACGCTCATTTTCCTTTAGTTGTTTGGCAAACAGGAAGTGGAACTCAAACAAATATGAATGCAAATGAAGTTATTTCAAATAGAGCAATAGAAATTTCTGGTGGTGTTGTAGGTAGTAAAAAACCAATACATCCAAATGATGATGTAAATAAAGCTCAATCTTCTAATGATACATTCCCAACAGCAATGCATATTGCAGCAGCAGAACAAATAAATAATAAACTTATACCAATGGTAGAAAAACTAAGAAATACTTTAAAATCAAAATCAGAAGAATTTAAAGATATTATAAAAATAGGAAGAACCCATCTTATGGATGCAGTTCCTTTAACTTTAGGTCAAGAGTTTTCTGGCTATGTTCATCAATTAGACATGTCTTTAAAAAGAATACAATTATCACTTGATGGATTATATGAATTAGCTCTCGGAGGAACTGCTGTTGGAACAGGTTTAAATACTCATCCAAAATTTGCTGTAACTGTTGCGAAACATGTTGCCGAAATAACTAGTTTACCTTTTATTACAGCTCCAAATAAATTTGAAGCGTTAGCTGCTCATGATGCTTTAGTTTTCACAAGTGGTGCATTAAAAACTCTTGCAAGTGGATTAATGAAAATTGCAAATGATGTTAGATGGCTAGCATCTGGTCCAAGATGTGGTCTTTTTGAGTTAAGTATCCCTGAAAATGAACCAGGAAGCTCTATTATGCCAGGAAAAGTTAACCCAACTCAATCTGAAGCAATGACAATGGTTTGTGCTCAAGTTATGGGAAATGATGTTGCTGTTAATATTGGTGGTATGGCTGGTAATTTTGAGCTTAATGTATTTAAACCACTAATTATTTTTAATGTATTAAATTCAGTAAGATTATTAGCTGATGCATGTGAATCATTTAATGATCATTGTGCAATAGGTATTGAGCCAAATAGAGATAATATTGAAAAATATTTGAATAACTCTTTAATGCTAGTAACTGCTTTAAACCCTGTTATTGGTTATGATAATGCTGCAAAAGTTGCAAAAAAAGCTTTTAAAGAAAATAAAAATTTAAAAGAAGTTGCAATGGAATTAAATCTCTTAACTTCTGAAAAATATGATGAAGTTGTAAGACCAGAGAAAATGTTAGGTAATTAAAGACATTTTTGATATAATTCATAAAGTAAGCAAAACGGGTGATTGCATACATTTATGTATGAGGAAAGTCCGAACTCCATAGAGCAAGATGCCAGTTAACGGCTGGTAGGAGAAATCCTCAGGATAGTGCCACATAAATAAACCGCCAATTTATTGGTAAGGGTGCAAAGGCGGTGTAAGAGACCACCAGCAAACAGGTAACTGTTTGGCTAGGTAAACCCCATTTGGAGCAAGACAAATAAAAGAAGTTGATGCGGCTCGCAGATTCTTTTGGTTCGTCGCTTGAGGTAATTGGTAACAATTATCCTAGATAGATAATCACCGCATACTTAGGTATGTACAGGATTCGGCTTATAGTTTTACTTACAAAAAAATAGTCTCCTTGTGGGACTATTTTTTTATAAATTTGAAAAATTTATATTTTACAAAACTGCTTTAGCTGCGTTTATAAGACCATAGCCGTACTCATTATCAAAGCCTTTTTTTCCTAGATCTGTCGCTGTTGATTCTATTTTGGCTTTTACTTCCCTTGGTGTGTAGCTAGGATATCTACTAAGAACTAAGGCTGCTAAACCTGCAACCATTGGAGATGCTTGGGATGTACCTTGCAAAGTATCATATCCTTTAATTTTTGGATCTAGATTACTTTCTTCCATAAAAAAATCATAAGTTGGAGTAGTTGAAAGAATATCAACTCCAGGAGCTACAACAGAAATCCATTTACCATAATTTGAAAAATCAGCTTTTTGTTTTGAAAAATCAATTGCACCAACAGATATAACACCAGGTAAAGCTGCTGGAAAAGCTTTTAATAGTGATGAGTTTTTAGTCCTTTCTGCTTCTAAAGCACTGTTTCCCATAGCTGCAACAACAACAACATTTTTTTCTAATGCATATTCTACAGCTCTTTTTACAGTTTCATTTTCTGGCCCACCTAAACTTAAATTTAAAACATTTGCACCATGATCTACCGCCCAAACAATACCATAAGCTGTATTAATTGTATTTCCTGTACCTTGTTTTCCTAATACTTTTATTGGCATTATTTTTGTATCTGGAGCAGAACCTGCTATTCCAATTTTATTATTTGTTTCAGCTGCAACAATTCCACTTACATGTGTTCCATGACCATTTTCATCCATTGGTGTTTTATCAGATTCTATCGCATTATAACCTTGAACTAATTTATTTTTTAAATCAGGATGAGTTAAATCGGTTCCAGTATCAATAACTGCAACAATCGTTTTTTTATTTCCAAAAGTTATATCCCATGCCTTAGGAAAATTTGCTAAAGCTAAACCACTTTGCTCTCTTGCTTTTTTGTCATTTACAGTGTAATTAAGAGATATTTTATAATTTTTTTCTGCATAGTCGATAGATGAATCTCTATTTAATTCAGTTAAAATAGAATCTACATCAGAATTTGGTTTAAGTTGAAAAAGAGCTGTATTAATTTTTTTTACAAACTTGATTGTTTTAATATCATTTGAACTCTCAAAATTAGATACAAATTTTTCATCTATATTATTTTTAAATCTTACAACTATTTGATCTGATATAGAGTTTAGAGTATTTATTTCACTATTTTTTAATTCCATATCTATATCTATTAAAGAATCTTTTTTTGTACAAGAACTAGTAAAAACAGACAAAGAAAGAGAAACTAAAAAAAGTTTATATATTTGACTATTTTTTAAAAACATTTTTATCCTTTTTTATAGGTTATATTTATTTGATTTTATCATTATAAATTTTATTGTCAAACATTTAAATAAAGTTTAAGGTAATCTTAAATAGTTGTGTTAAAAAAATTATAAATTTACTTTTTTAAAAAAAATAACTTATAACTCAGCCCTATTGTCAAAACATAAAAAATGAAAATCTAATCCTTTTTCAAGTACTTTCAGTAATAGTAAGTTTTTCAGATATCTTTTTATCATTTCTATTTTTATTTTTATTGCTTCTGTTAGTCTTTATCAAAATTTTTAAATAAGTTTTCTACAGATTTCATAGGTAGATGAAGTCGCTTTCTACCACTTTGTAATGTATTTAAATCTTGAAATCCATATTTTTTGTAGAACTTTTCAGCATTGTTATTTAAACAATCAACAGTAACCGCTACAGCTTCCATGTATTTTCTTGTTTGAAGTAAATGTTCTAAAGCCTTAATCAATGTAACTTCTCCTATACCATTTCCTTGTTGAGTTTTATCTACAGCTAATTGTGCAATTAAAAATACAGGAATAGGGTAATGCGGATAATTTTGTTTCTTAAACAGTTCCCTCGATATAGTTTGAGATGTAATAGTATAGAATGCAAGTATAGGTTTTTTAGCTTTAGAGATTTCATCATCAATTAAAACAAAAGTTTTGCTAATACCTTGTTCCATATGTCTAACGCCTTTTGTTTTTATAAAATCATTAAGTTCTTTTTTTCCACAATCAAAACTTTTTCTATCATGAATTGTTTTTTTTAGTTCTACAAAATAAATTAGAATCCTTTTCTTCTTGTATTTTTTAAGGCTTTTATTAATGCGTTGTTTG
>JBBTGK010000319.1:0-6158 GCA_038060635.1 Cyanobacteriota bacterium
TCTTGTATTTTTTTATTTTCTTCTATTCTTCCTGTACTTTTTTCTTGATTTATGGCATCTAAAAATGAAGATGAGGCTGAAACTTTTACGGCATTATATTTTAATTTTGAGCCAAATAACTTGTCAAACATCTATAAACTTCCTATAAAAAATTCTATGGTAAGCAATGAAATATTAATCATATTATATTTAATAAAATATAAATTAACCAATAAGTATAGTGATAATTATATAATAAAAAATTTTTTATTTAAAGTAAAAAAATTAAAGCCGATAAGTATTATTTTAAATTTTTCAAAATAATTTCATTAAGTTTACTACAAACATATTCAATATCTTCTTCATTCATTTTTGGATAAAAAGGTAAAGATAAAATTTCTCTGGCTATTTTTGAAGCAACAGGAAAATCACTTTCAATAAAACCATATTTTTCTTTGTAATAAGTATGGAAATGAATTGGCATAAAATGAACTGATACCCCAATATTTTCTTGAATCATAAGGGTCATTAATTCATCTCTTGTTATTTTTAATTTATCAATATCAATTTTAATTATGTATAAATGCCTTGCATGAACAATATCTTCTATTTCATTTACTATAGAAACATGAGGGATATTTTGAATAAAATAATCATAAATATTTTTGTGTTTATTTCTTATATCCAAAAAACCCATTATTTTTTTTAATTGTTCTAAACCCATAGATGATTGAATATCTGTCATATTATATTTAAAACCTGGATAAATTACATCATAATGCTTATATCCTTCATTAGAATATCTTTTCCAAGCATCTTTGCTTAATCCATGTAAACTTAATATTCTTATTTTTTCTGCCAAATCATCATCATTAGTAGTTAACATTCCACCTTCAGCAGTACAAAGATTTTTGGTAGCATAAAAACTAAAATTTGTTATTTGGCTAATATTTCCTATTTTTTTCCCTTTATATTTACTTTCAGTAGCATGTGCTGCATCTTCAATAACAATAAGATTATATTTATCTGCAATTTCTTGTATTTCGTCCATTTTACAAGGTTGCCCTGCCAAATGAACAGGTATTATAGCTTTAGTTTTTGAGGTTATTTTTTTCTCAAGATCTTTTAGATCCATATTTAAAGTATCTTCTTCAACATCTACCAAAATTGGCGTAGCACCACAATGAATTACTACATTAGAAGTTGCTGTAAAAGTTATTGTCGGAACAATTACTTCATCGCCTTCTTTTATGTCATTTGCAACTAGAGAAAGATGTAATCCAGCTGTACAAGAATTTAGAGCAATTGAATGCTTACAACCGATGTATTTTGAAAACTCATTCTCAAACTCTTTTGTTTTAGGGCCTGTAGTTATCCAACCAGAATCTAAAGCCTCAATTACAGCTTTTTTTTCTTCATTTCCCAAAAAGTATTGATGAAAAGGCAAGAAAGATGGTCTTTTTTGCGTGTTCTTAATCACATCATTAATATTCATTTGACAATAATATTTAAGTTATAATATTTATAATATATAAATAATTTAGCATACTTATCGTAAAAACGCTAAAGAAATATCGAAGTTATTACAGGAGTAAATGTATAATGAAAGCTAAGAGAGTGTTACCAACGCTATTGGTATCAATTTTTTCTTTTTCTCAACTTACTAATTTTGCTTACGCAGAAGAAAAAAAAGACACTCAAATTCAATCAGTGATAGAAGAAGAAGGTGAAATTAATTTTACAGATATTACACCTAACCATTGGGCATACAAAGCAATAAAAAAAATGGCTGAAGAATATGGTGTAATGGGTGGTTTTCCTGATGGAACATTCAGAGGAAATAGAAATTTAACCAGATATGAAGCTGCTGCAATGTTAAAAAAACTTATGGATAAAGTTGAAGAACTTATTGCTAAAAGCTCTAAACCCGTATATGCAACTAAAGCAGAGTTAGATAAATTAAAAAAAGAATTCACACATGAATTAGAAGAATTAAATAGCGAAGTAAAAAAATTACAAAAAGATCAACAAGATTTACAAAAAGATCTTGATGAAACCAAAGATGAAATAGATGCTGTAAGAGATAGTCTTCCAACTGTAAAATGGAAATGTGAAATTGGTTTAAGACAAGAACTTAGAACCTCTGAATTTAATGCGGATAAATATGATGTAAATTCATCTCAATACAGATTAAGATTAGGTGTTAGTGCAGTAAAAGATGATTTTCTTTTTGCAGCAAGATTAACCACAGGTGATATGAATGATATGACAAATCAATATGACCCTTTCATGTCTGGAAGAATTGGTGTTTCTTTGGATCAACTTTATTTTTCTATGAAACCTTGGGATGGTGCATTTGATTTCACATTAGGAAGATATGTTAACCCATTTTTCAGAAAAACTGAATTAGTTTGGGATGAAGATGTTACTTTAGACGGTGCTTATTTAAAAATGAAATTTGGAGAAGATAAAGGCTTTAGTTTAGCTTTATTAGGTGCTTATTCTGCAATAGATCTTCAAAACTTAAAAATGGAAGAACAACAAAGAGGAACTCATTCTTTTTCTAAAAGTGCTGGAATTTTATCAGGTGGCTTAGCTGCAACATTAGGAAATGAAGATTCTTTTATGATGATGTTAGGGGCAAACTATCATAACTACAACAATGTAAATAATATAAATAACCCTAAAATGTACAGTTTTAACAAAAGAACTAACCTTACCACAGCAGATTCAAAAGCATATATCTCTGACTATCAATTAGCTACAGGTTCATTAGCTGTAACTTTATTCCCTAGCTCATTTTTACCATTAAGTTTTTATGGAGATATGTCATATAACTTAGGAGCTGGTAAAAATGCTGGTGCAACTGATTCTGTAAATTCTGACTCAAGAACAAAAGCAATGAAAGAAGCTCTAGGTTTTATTGCAGGTGCTAAATTAGGTCATTTAAAAGATTCTGGAAATATAATGCTTGATTATAAATATAAAATGCTAGGAACAGATTCTGTTTTTGCTGTGTATAACGAAGATCAAATGAATGGAACTGGTATGATGGCTCATGAAGGAGAATTAGGTTTACAAATAGCTCCTACAACATCAGTTAATTTTAATGCTCAAGTAGCTAGTAAAATTAATCCTGTTAGCCCTGATGCTGGAAAACCTTACTACACACTAAGATTAGGAATGAAACATAAATTTTAATATCATTTACTCTCCTATTGAGGCTTTAAAAAGCCTCTTTTTTTTTGAGTAAAAATTAAAACTAACCCCCCAACCCCTATCTTTACTTAAAGAGAGGGGAGCTTTATAAACTATATGATTCTATAAACTTAAATTTGCATAGGGATTTACTAGGTTTTTATAAAAATTTTAATTAAAATTAAACATACAAAGTAATATATAACAACATTAAAATCAAAATATAAGATAAAATTACAAATGATTAATTGTATAATTAACAAATAATATTTTTTGGAGGTTTTTAGTTGAATAAAATCTGGAAAAATTCAGGCTTATATATAATAATACTTTTAGTAGGATTATCTTTATCTTTTTCTTTTTATGGTAAAAGTACAAAAGAAACAAGTAGTTCTTACTCTGATTTTATTAATATGGTTGAAAAAAATAAAGTAAAAGAAGTTTTAGTAAAAGAACATGATGGGCTTTTATTAGCTACTGTAAATGATAAACAAGAAAAAATGAGGGTTTTATATCCTTCAAATGATAAAGAACTTTTTGAGATATTAAGAAAAAACAATATAAATATAAAAATAGATGATCAAAGACAATCATCTTGGTGGTTATCTGTTTTCTCTTCATTCATTGCACCTTTAGTAATATTTTTAATAATATGGATGTTTATTATTCGTCAAGCTCAAGGTGGCGGAAGTCAAGCAATGTCTTTTGGAAAAAGTAAAGCAAAACTTATGGTTGAAAATAAACCAAAAGTTAAATTTGACGATGTTGCTGGTGTTGAAGAAGCAAAGCAAGAACTTCAAGAAGTTGTTGAATTTTTAAAAACTCCAGAAAAATTCCAAGCACTTGGAGCAAAAATACCTAAAGGCGTTTTATTAGTTGGTTCACCTGGTACAGGTAAAACCTTATTAGCTAAAGCTGTTGCTGGTGAAGCTGAAGTTCCTTTCTTTAGTATAAGTGGTTCTGATTTTGTAGAAATGTTTGTTGGGGTTGGTGCTTCAAGAGTAAGAGACCTTTTTGAACAAGCTAAAAAACATTCGCCTTGTATAATTTTTATTGATGAAATCGATGCAGTAGGAAGACAAAGAGGAGCAGGAATGGGCGGTGGTCATGATGAAAGAGAACAAACTCTTAATCAACTTTTAGTAGAAATGGACGGTTTTGAAGACAACCATAGCACGATTGTAATCGCTGCAACTAATAGACCTGATATATTAGACTCTGCTTTATTAAGACCTGGTAGATTTGATAGACAAGTAATTGTTGATAGACCTGATTTAAAAGGAAGAGAACAAATTCTTAAAGTCCATATAAAAGGTAAGCCTATGGATAAATCAGTTGATTTACAAATTTTAGCAAAAAGAACACCTGGTTTTACAGGAGCTGATTTAGCGAATCTTACCAATGAAGCAGCTCTTTTAGCCGCAAGAAAAAATCAAAAAGAAATAACTATGCAAAACATAGAAGATTCTATTGATAAAGTAATTGCTGGACCAGAAAAGAAAAATAAAATAATAACTGATGAAGAAAAGAGAATTATTGCCGTTCATGAAATGGGACATACACTTATTGGAAAACTTTTACCAAAATGTGATCCTGTTCATAAGGTTACAATTGTTTCAAGAGGAATGGCTTTAGGTCTTACAATGACAATGCCAGAAGATCATGTTTTAACTTCAAAACAAGAACTTATGGATAAAATTTGTATGTTACTTGGTGGAAGAATTGCAGAAGAAATTGTTTTTGGTGAAATAACAACAGGTGCTCAAAATGATTTACAAAGATCTACAGAACTGGCAAGAAAAATTGTAATGGATTTTGGTATGACAGAAAGATTTGGACCAATAACTTTTGGAAGAGCTGGAGAAAATGTTTTTTTAGGAAGAGATTTTGGTTCAGAAAGAGATTATAGTGATAATTTGGCTGGCGAAATTGATGATGAAGTAAGAAAAGTTATTATGGAAAGTTATCAAAGAGCAAAAGATTTACTTATAAAAAATAAAAGAAAACTGATTGTTATATCAAATGTTTTAATCGAGAAAGAAACACTTGATTCTGATGAAATAGAAAGTTTTATAAAACAAGAAGAACCTAAAGAAGATATTGAAAAGTTACTTTTAGATTTTTTCTCAAAAAAGTCTAAACCATCAATTGATTTAGATAAAAAAGAAGAAGTTATAAGCTAAACTTTAACTAGTAAAATTAGTTTTTTCAAATTAAAGGCGTGTAAAATACGCCTTTTTTTTATTAATAATGTTCTAAAATAGTTTGAAAAATACCAAGCAACTCAGATATTTGATTCAAATAATAAATATCCGAATCTATTGTAACAAGATTATCTTCTAGTTTTAAAAATTGCCACTCACGAGCATTTGTAACGCAACCATAAATTACAGGAGTTGTAATATCTCTTTGCTCATTGAATAATCTACTACCTATCATTTGAGCAACGCATTGAGCAACACCTTGAGTAAAATCATCTTTTTTTGCTTCTATAAGTGCAATAATAGGGCTATCAACCTCAAATAAATCAGGTTTATTACTAATAATAAAATCACATTCTCCTGATAACCCTTTTTCAGAATCAACATCTAAACGTCTTCCAGAAAAAATAGAAATTTTATTTTTATTTTTCTTTTTTAATTCTATCATTATTGGGAAAATAATTGCTTCAGATTTTTCTTTTTCACTTGAAAGACTAAAAAGATGTGAATTTTCAATAGAATCTAAAAGAGTTAAACTTGGTTCTTGCTTATTAATATTAAAAAATAGCTTTGAAACTTTATTTGTAACACCAAAAATTTTCTTTATTTCATTTAAAGTAAAACTTGTGTAAGGCATTTCTGTTTTCTCCATAGTTATAATTTTAATTATATCTCAAAGATTTTTATAAAATAAAAATAATAATATTTTTTAATTCTAAATTTCTATTAACCTGAGTTCGATAAATTTATCTTATCAAATGTAGTGATAATAGTTAATAC
>JBBTGK010000320.1:0-17031 GCA_038060635.1 Cyanobacteriota bacterium
ACTATCAAAACCAATTGCTAATCTTGGCGGAAAATTATCTATATAATTTTGTGTTCTTCTAAAATAATTACAAACCGCTTGTGCAATTATTCTTAGATTATTAAACGTAAAATCGTCAGAAATAAGAGAAATCCAGCCTGTTTGAGAAAACTTTATTTTGCTCATGTAATTTACTTTCATAAAAATGTAAAACTGAGTGTATTATATCACTTGAATTTCAAAAAGAAAATTATAGTTTTAAAGATAAATGAGATTATATTTTTTCTGTATTTATTATGGATTTATGTAAATGTTTTTTTCCAAAAAAATAAGTAAAAATGATCATAGATATTATCCCAAAAAGAATAGAAATAAATGGATTTATACCAAAACCAATTGTAATAAAACCTGTTAAAGCAGATACAATTAGAACAAAAATACCATAGACTAATTGAGTTGAAAAATGTTCTAACATATCACATCCTGTAGATAAAGACGACATTGTTGTTGTATCTGAAATAGGTGAACAATGATCTCCAAATAAAGCACCAGAAAAAACAGCTCCAATTACACCTAAAAAAATATTATTATAATTACCTGAAGAAACAACTTCTAATCCATTTGAAGCTAATAAAGAAGCGGTTAATGGAGCAACTAATGGAAATAAAATACCCATTGTTCCATAAGAAGTTCCTGTAGCAAAAGAAATTATTGAAGCAACTAAAAATACAATTAGAGGTAAAAATGATAATGAAATCCCATCTCCTATTAAATTTATAAGATAATAATTTGTTCCCAATTCTGAACAAACAGATGCTAAAACCCATGCTTGGCATAAAATAACAATAGCAAAAAACATTGATGAAGCTCCTTTTATAAAAACATCTACGGCTTCAGTTATTTTCATAGTTTTTGTTAATGTAATTGACGTTATTGAAAATAAAAGCCCTAATATTCCAGACCATAAAAGAACTTTTGATGTACTACTTGCAGCCATAACACTTTTCAAATTTGAAAAAGTTATCTCAGAAAAAGTTAAACCCAAACTTTCAGTTCCTGTATATAAAATGCCATAAGCTGTTATTAATATAATAGATAAAATAGGAACAATCGCATTTAAAGCTTGAGGTTTTATATTATTTGTATTATTGTCTTCTATAAGGTTTTTTGATTTTTCAGAATAAACTTTTCCTTCAATTAAGGCTCTTTTTTCTGCTACTACCATAGATCCAAAATCTCTTTCTAAAAAAATTAGTATTAATGGAAAAATAATAGAAAAAATACAATAAAAATTATATGGTAAAGATGCTAAAAAAATATTATACGCACTAAATTCTTTTACAGATGTTCCAGCCATAGCAATTTCTATTTGTCCAAGTTGAAAACCAATCCAAGTAGATATTACAGCCATACAAGAAACAGGAGCTGCCATAGTATCAACTAAATAAGATAATTTTTCTCTTGAGATTTTAAGACTATCTGTATAAGGTCTCATTGTATTTCCTACTAATAAAGCACTAGCATAATCATCAAAAAAGATTAATAAACCCATAAACCAAGTTGAAAAAAGTCCAGATTTTCTTGTACTAGCGTATTTAGTAACAATATTTACAATTCCTTCCACACCACCAGAAGATCCAATTAATTTTATTATTCCACCAAGAGTTAAACAAAAAATAATTATAGAAGCATGAGATTTATCTGTTATTGCATCAAGCATAAATTTATCAAAAAAATGAATTATGGCAGATAAAATATTATAATGATACACAAAAAATAATCCAAAAATTATTCCCGAAAAAATTGATATTGTTACACTATGAGTTAAAAAAGCTAAAACTATAGCTATTATTGGAGGCATTAGTGAGAAAAAACCATTTATAAAAAAAATATCTGATGTATTTGATATTCCTGAAGAACTTTTTACAATAACAGAATCTGATATTATTTCTATATTTGATAAAGAAATTTTACCTTCTACCAAAGGTTTAGTAAAAAAAGAATTGGATATATCTTTAGAATCTAAATTTTTTATTCCTAAAATTTCAACTTTATCATTATAACTTCTATCTATTTCCCATTTACCAGCTTTTTTTACTTCTACTATTATTTTAATACTTTTTGTTTTAACTCCTTTTATTGAAACAGAAGGTAATTCAGTCTTTATTCTTCGTTCTTCGTTAAGCTCTTTTTCTTCAGCAAAAGAAAAGTTAGAACATAGTAAAAAAATTATTAGAGTTAGATAAAAAGTTATTTTTTTCATTTTATTAGTTATTTATGCTCAAATATTAAATATCCATCTTCTTCTTTCAAAAGATTAAAAGGATCTTCTTTAATTATAAGGCAACCATCAAGATCTAAATAATCAGCATTATGTGAAAGATTATAAGCAGAATAAATACCTAATGAGGTTTCTATCATACAACCAATCATAGTTTTCATATTATGCTTTCTTGCATTATTTAAAATTTTAATACCATTAATATAACCACCTGCTTTCATTAGTTTCATATTAACACCATGAAATTGAGTTTTTAATAATTCAAAATCAGCTTGATCTTCAATAGATTCATCTGCTATAAGGTCAAAAGGACAATTTTTTTTCAAAAGTTTATATTCTTCTACAAATTTGCTTGGCATTGGTTGTTCTATAAATTCTATATTTAAGTTTTTAATTTTTTCCAAAAAAGAGATTAATTCATTAACATCTGTCCAACCTTCATTTCCATCAACTCTTAATTTTTGATTAGTGTTTTTTGCAACTTCATTTACCATATCAAGAGCATTTTCTTGATTTACTTTTATTTTTAATGATTCAAATCTTGAAAGTGGTTTAATAAACTCTTTTATATAAGAAATTTCAATAATTGGTATGGAAAAAGAAGTCGGTACTTTTGAAGGAAAATCAAGGTTAAAATATTTTGCAGGAGTAATATTTTGTTTATTACAAAGATAATGAACATAAGCCGATTCTATACCAAATCTTAATGAGTGTTTTAAATTTAAAGAATCTAAATGCAATGAAAATGAATCAAGTGTTTCAAAACTATCTATATTTCCCAAAGAAAAAGTTTTAAATTCTTCTTTAATTATTTCTGGTGTTTCACCATATCTTATATTTGGAGCAATTTCACCTATACCAAAAAAATTTGAATCTGATACTGTAACAAAAAAATTTGTTTTTTCATCAGATGAATTTCTTGATATTTTCCATGTAAATTTCAAAGGTAAGATTTTTTCTTCTATTTTCCAATTAAGCATAAGACATCCAAATTTTAAATAAGATATTTCATTATAATCTTTTATTTTATAAATAAAAGAAAGAATTTTATGAAAAAATAATAAATCTATAAAAGTAAGTCTTATATAATTTAAATAAATATAATTTATCATTGAGAATTAAATAAGGTTAAATTTTGCCAAAAATAAATATAATAACAGAAGTAAATAATGATTATGAAACTGTTTTTGAGTGTTTTAATTTGGAGCTTTTTGGAAAGTTAACACCTCCTTTTATACCTTTTAAGATTCTAAAATTTGATGGTTGTAAAGTTGGTGATGAGGTTCATATTGAACTTGATTTTATTTTATTTAAGCAATTATGGATAAGTAAAATAACAGAAAATTTTAAAGATACAGAAGAAATATTTTTTATTGATGAAGGAATAAAACTACCTTTTTTCTTAAAAAAATGGAAACATAAGCATATAATACAAAAATCTGCTAAAGGCTCAAAAATAATAGATGATATAAACTTTCAAACACCTTTTTTTATTCCTGATATAGCTTTTTATCCTGTTATGTATTTTATGTTTTTTTATAGAAAAAAAATCTATTCTTCTTTTTTTAATATTTAATAAATATTTTCTTCCTACTCAACATTAAAAAAATTTGTATAAAAAAGGAACGTTTTTAACGTTCCCTACACAAAAATTACATTTTAACTATGTAATTTTATCATTTTTATTTTTTATAACTAAAAACTCTTATTTTTCTTTAAATATCCTCTAATTCCTTCTGCAAGGTTTGGTAATTTATTTTTTGTAAGCATATTAGTTATTTTTGCAGGAATCATAAAACCTAAATCTACATAATTAGTATAAATTATTTTACATTTTTTACTATCAATAGGAAAAATTTGCCAAGAACCTTCTATTTCTTTTGCATTACCTTCTACCATAGTCCATGTTATTTTATAATCAGCTTTTTTATAAATTCGTCTTAATGTATAAGATATATCCATGCCTAAAGGAGCTTTTGCTTTTACATATACAACTGCATAATTTTCTTTTTTTTCTTTTATTATTATTTTTTCAAGATCAGGCATAAAAGAAGTCCATCTATCATATTCTAATAAAAGTTTCCAAATTCTTTCAGGTGTATCATTAACAAAAAAAGTCATTTTTGCTGTACCAGATTTTGATTTTTCATCAACAGTATCTTCAATAATAATTTCTCCTTTTTTAAGCTTATTATTCAAAGATTCTGCATACGAATTATTCGATACAAAAAGAAAACAGAAAGTAAAAAGTAAAATTTTAAATTTCATTATAGTTTATTTTATTAACTTCTAAAAAAATCGCTAGGTTTTACACTTTGTATAAAATCCTTAAATTTATTCGCTTCTTCTTCATCTCTGTTTTGGTCTATTGGTATTGAGCTAGATTCCATTACATGTTCTGTTACAAAAATTCCTGCTTCTGCTCTTAATGCAATAGCGATTGCATCACTAGGTCTTGAATCGATAGTAAAAGTTTTACCATTTTGAATAACATTCAAAGAAGCAAAGAAAGTACTTTCTTTCATATCATGAATAAAAACACTATTTAATTTGCATTTTATATCGCTTAACATATTTATAAATAGATCATGTGTTGATGGGCGATTGAGCTTTATTTTTTCTAAAGATAAAATAATTGCATTAGCTTCAGGAGAACCTATCCATATAAGTAAAGCTCTTCTATCATCCATGTCTCTAAGTACAAGTATTGGCGTTTTTGATTGAGGATCGAGTACTATACCCGAAACTTTCATTTCTACCATTAAAAAACCTCCTCAATTACTAAGTAATTTATTTTATTAAGAATACCACGAAGCTCTGCTTCGGGGTTAACAAAATGAAATTTTGTTTCCAAAGCTTCGCTTTGGTATTAATACAAACAGGGACCCAGTACTCTGGGATTCATTTCTTTTTAGACTTATCAACTAATTTAGAATCAATTCTTGGATATACTACATCAGTTTTTCTAGTTTGAGTTCCTGAAATAGTTAATCCCCATTGTATTTTATCCCAAGTTTGGTCTTCTATTTTTTCATTTATGCCTAATTGTTCCCATATTTTTGAAGAAATAGTAGGAATAAGAGGATAAGATAACAGAGAAACGATTCTTAAGGTTTCTAAACAAGTATATAAAACACCATGAAAATATGGCTTTGTACTTTCATCTTCTAAAGCTTTTTTGGCTAAATTCCAAGGCGCTTCTACATCTATATATTTATTTAATTTATTAACTAAATCCCAAATAGAGGTACTAGCTTCTTGTAATTCAAAATTATCCATCTGAATTTCAATTTTTTTCTTTGTTAATTCCACAAATTCAGGAAAATCACTTTCAGAATCTTTATTTCTTTCAGGAATAATACCATCACAATTTTTTGCCAAAATAGAAGCTACTATTCTGTTTAATGAATTACCTAAATTATTTGCCAAATCTGAATTAACTCTATTTTCCAATGGTTGGCAACGGTCAAATGATTTATCTTCTTTAAACTCAGCTTCAAAATTTCCATCATTTCCATAATTTATTTCTCTTACCATAAAATATCTTAATCCATCAGCTTGATATTTTTCTATCAAATCATTTGGGCTAATAATATTTCCTGTAGTTTTACTGATTTTTGAACCACCAAGGGTAATAAAACCATGAGAAAAAATAGTTTTAGGTAATTCTAAACCTAAAGCAAGAAGAATTGACGGCCAAATTATGGCATGAAATTTAAGTATATCTTTTCCTACTATTTGAACATTTGCAGGCCAATATTTTTTTAAATCTGATTCATTTCCACCAAAAAAACCTAAAGCTGTTATATAGTTATTTAAAGCGTCAATCCATACATACATAACTTGTTTATCGTCATTAGGTATAGGAACTCCCCATTTTACATTTTCTCTTGAAATACTTATATCTTGAAAATCATCTATCATATTAAGAATTTCATTTTTTTTACTTTCAGGTTTTATAAAATCAACATTTTCTAAAATATGTTTTTTTACTTGATCTTTATATTTAGTAATTTTGAAAAAATAATTTTCCTCTGCTACTATTTCAGTTTTTCTATTATGAACAGGGCAGATATTACCCTCTTTTAGATCTTTTTCCAAATAAAAAGCTTCACATCCTGAACAATAAAGACCTTCATATTTTTTTTTGTAAATATCTTCGTTTTTTTGCAATTTTATAAATATTTCAGACACAGCTTTTTTATGCAATTCATCGGTTGTTCTAATAAAATAGTCATAAGATATTCCTAATTTTGCCCATGTTTCTTTATATTTATTAGCTATATCATCACAATGTTCTTTAGGAGTTATTTCTCTTTCTTTTGAAGCTTTTTCATTTTTTGTTCCATGTTCATCCACGCCTGTAAGAAAAAAAACATCTTTTCCTCTCATTCTTTGGTGTCTGGCAATAAAATCAGCCGTTATTTTTTCATAAGCATGACCCAAGTGAGGAGGTGCATTAGAATAGTCTATTGCTGTAGTTATATAATATTTTTCCTTCAAATCATTACCTCTTTAAATACACCTAAAACAAGGTGATTATATCAGATTTTTTCTAATTTAGGAACAATGAATATAAGTTGTTAGATTATCAATCTTTTTAATCAATAAAAAATTTAGCATGTTTTTATTAATTTTTATGATAAAATTTTAGAAGTTTAAAATAGAAAATAATAATACTGTAAATAAAAATATGAATAAATACTTGAAATTACACACCTGTTAGTTTTTAAATATAAAAAGAAATATTAAAAATATTATGAAAAAAAAGAAAAGCAGTGATTTTACAATGAGGTTTAATTAATGTTATTGCAATATGCAAAAGAACCAGAATATTTCCTTGATGTTGAAAAAAATAAAGTAATAGAAGTTTATGATTTTTTGAATAATACTAAAACCCCTATTTTTAAGCTAGGAGATGACAAAATATCTTTTGATAAATTTATTTTAGAAGTTCAAAGAATAGAAAATAAAATAGAACATATTTTTCTTACTTTTCATGATGTTGATAACGATAAAATAAAAAAATTATCCGAATATTATCAAATGGGTGAAAATGAAAATCTTGATTTAAATAAAATTCAAAATGCAAGTGTTCTTTTTTCAGTTGATAAAGAAGCCATTGAAAAAGAAATTCAACCTAAATATGATTCACCTGAAAAATCAAAAGAACTATTTAGTTTTACAGATTCTAATAATGATCCTATTTTACTTAATTTAGATTGTTATTTGATAGAAGGAATTATTAGCAATTAGTTTTTGTTAATCTTTATAAAATAAAATACCTTATACCAAAAAAAAATAATATTATGCTATTTGTTAGTATTAGTTCTAAATATTGTTTTTAATAACTAACAAAAAATAATTATTGTTGTTTAATTGATATTTTTCTATTTAAATGAATATTTTTGCAAAAAATGAAGAAGAAACCAAAAAAATTGGTTTAGCTATAGGTGAAAATCTAAATTCTCCAGTCGTTATATATCTAACGGGTGATTTGGGAACAGGTAAAACTTATATTTCAAAAGGAATTGCTGAAGGTTTAAAAATTAAAGAAGATATTACTAGTCCTACTTTCACACTTATTAATGAATATAAAAACGATAAATATCATTTATATCATCTTGATTTATATAGATTAAATAGTTTATCTTCTGTTCTTGATCTAGGGATAGAAGATTTTGTATCTGAAAATGACTCAGTTACTATAATAGAATGGTATGAAAAACTTGAAAACTATAAATTATCGAAAAATTTTATAGAAATAAAAATATTTTATAATGAAAATGGTAGAGATTTTATTATAGAATTAGATAATTATGATAAAAAAAACGAATTAGAAAAAAGGATTAAGGAAATTGTTAATACTTGGAATTGATACTTCTGATAAAAATGTAAATATTTCTATTACTGAAAATGAAGATGTTTTATATGAGATAGAAGTTATTACAAAAAGAACTGAAGATATAACTAATCTAATTGATATTGCATTTAAACAAATTAACAAAGAAGCTTCTGATCTTAAAGGTATTGGCGTTATTACAGGCCCAGGTGGTTATACAGGCGTTAGAACAGGTGTTGCTGTAGCAAAAACTTTATCTCAATTTATTGATATTCCAATAATAGGATTTAATAAAATAGAAGCTATTTTACTTTCTTATCCAGAAAAAAAACAAATATCAGTTAATTTGGATGTAAAAAGAGATGAATCATATTTTTGTATTGCAAATATTATCGATAGTAAAATAATTTATGAAAAAGAACCTGTTGCAATTAAATTTGAAGAAGTTTTAAATTATGTAAAAGAAAGAAAAGATACGACTTTTATACTTAATGATTTTAAATCAAAAAAAGAGCTATTTGAACAATTTGAAAATGTTGATTTTGATTTTTATCTAAAACCATCATATTTAGCTATTCTAACATACAAAGCTATTTTAGATGGAAAAGGAAAAAGGTTCAACGACATTGAACCTTTTTATATTAGAACTGCAATTTAAAAATTAAATTATTTTACAGTTAATTTTCCTTTCATAAGCATATTATGACCAGGTGATGTACAAACAAAGTCATAAGAACCTTTTTTAGGAGCTTTAAACATTACTTTTACAGTTTTTCCAGGATCTGCAAGTTTTGTCATAGCTAATATTTTTTTATTTGATTTATTAACATAACTTTGACCTTCTCCTTTTGCAATACCTTCAGTAGCAATTTTATCGCCTTCACCTTTTTCAACAAGAATCCAGTTATGTTTTAATGATGAAGATGTATTTTTAAATTCAACTGTTACATCACTTCCTGCTGAAACAGAAAATTCTGATTTATTGAATTTCATTTGATCTCCAACAGATTCAATTTTTAAGGTTTCAGATTTTGCAAAAGCTGCTCCTGCAAAAAAAACAGATGAAACAAGCATAGATGCAATTAATTTTTTCATAAGTTATATAACTCCATAAGACTAAATAAATATTTAAAATCAGCTTTTGTTTATTAAATTTCTATATAACATACATTATGTATTTTAAGATATTTAAAAAATAATAAAAGCTAATATATTATATTACTTATTCCAAAAGATTTTTCATTATTAATGAAATTGTAATATTTAATATTTTAAGTTAGAAATATATATTTAAACCTAAAAAATCACCATGACCATTTCCTCCTATTGTTCCTTCAATATTTGAATTAAATTTATATCCTAGTTCTATACCACTTGATGGTGCTACAAAACTCAAAAAATTACCATTAATACGTCCAAGATTATCAATTGGTACTGCTCCAACTATATTAAGGCGACCAGTTAAAGCTGGTAAAAATTTATAACTCAATGCAATACCACCTTCCACTCCAAGTAAAGAACCAATGTAAGAATTATTAAAAGAAGGATTTCCAGTTACACCAATTAGACCACTTAAAGCAAATTTATTTTGAGATACAAAGTTTTGTAGTAACCTAATATCATAAAAACCACTTTGAAGAAATCCTCTATAAATAGGTGTTCCTAAAGAAAAACCTAAACTTGTTTGATGACCTAATTTAAAATCAGCTGACACACTCGGCCCAATTCCTATACCTAATTTTTGAGAAATCTCAGCGGTTGGTAAACTTGATGCCATACTAGCCTGACTAAATAACGATATGATTAATGTCGATAACAAAAAAATTTTCATATTTTACCTCATTTGTAAATTTATATAATTTAAGAAGTTATTCTAAAAAAATTCTATATAGATTTTAGAATAAATAGATTTGTTTTATTAAAAATAATAGCAATACAAAAAAATAAATTAATATTAACTTTTTGAAATATTTTTATTTAATTTGAAATAATATTTTACTCTCTAAAAGAGTTAGAGCTTTTATAAAAAACTTCTTATTAAAGTTTAACACTAAAACTGAATAAATACTATTATAAATATTTTTTTATTAAATACTTTAAAATATTAAAAATAACTCAATTTTTTTTCAATAAGTAAAAATTATTTTTGGTTTGATATATAATATTAAATGTATTTACTATTTGTTTTGGTATTAATATGGAAAGAGATTTTTTTCATCAAAAAAATATATTGATGTTTGATGGAGAATGTAATTTTTGTAATTCAAGTGTAAATTTTGTTGTAGATCATAATAAGACAAAAGATATTGTTTTTTGTTCATTACAATCAAAAACAGGACAAGATATTTTAAAACATTTTTTACTCCCTACAGAAAATTTTAATACACTTATTTTTATTGAAAATGGTAAATATTATATTAAATCTAAAGCTGTTTTTAAATTATCTAATTATTTAGATAATTATATTAAATACATTTCAATTTTTAGTATAATTCCAGCTTTAATAACTGATGTTTTTTATGATTTAATTGCAAAAAATAGATATAGATTAATGGGTAAGGCTAATGCTTGTAGAATTCCTACAAAAGAGCTTAAAGAAAGGTTTTTGACTTAAATATGAATCAAGATGGAATACAAATAGTATCAGATTTTAGAAATCTTTCTAAAGATGCTTTTTTTGAAAAATATAATTGTTTTTTTCTGATAAAAAAAGAAAATGAATCATCAGAAAAGGCTTCAAAAAATTTAGTTTTTGCAACTATATCAGTTAACAATCTTGAAGAACTTTTATCTCAAGCTAAAGATCAAGGTTCTGAGAATAAAATAACCGAAATAATAAGTGTAAAAAAAAGTTCTAGAAATCCTTTTTTAAAAAAAATAATTGTTGGAAGAACTACAACTCAAGATATTATTATAGATAACTCAAATATTAGTAAATATCATGGTCATTTTGAATATAAAACTGAGGATGATTTATCTTTTACAGATAGAGGATCTACAAATGGAACATTGGTCAATAATATTAAACTTGAAGCCTCAATTCCAATGAATATTAAAGATGGTGATGCAATTTCTTTTTCTGGAATAAATTATAAAGTTTATAATAATAGAAAAACTTACTTATTAATAAAAGATACAAAATTTGATTTTTAATATTATAAAATTTAAGTTAGAATTCTCATCTCAAAATATATAAGCTTTTGACTTTTTAGGAGGTTTTTTGTGTCTGAAGTATCAAAAGAAATAAAGGATATACTTTTTGATTGTCCAACTGCAACTACTCAAGTTCATTTAAAAGTAAAAGGTGAATTTACTAAGGGTTTTTTTGGAAAAAAATTTGTAACTCAAAAAGTTGGCAAATGCGATCTACAATCACAAGGTGGTTGTACTGTAAAAATAGATACTCCTGCAACTTCAAAATGTCCTGCTGTAATAAAAGCATTGAAATGTAGTTTAAAGATATAATAACTAAATATTAAGTTTTAGTTAATATTAGCAAGTTATAAAAAAAAAATTAATATAAGTATATTGTTATGTGCTATGAGGTTGATTATGAAAAGATTGGTGTTGTCATTAGGTCTATTAAGTTTAGTTTTTTCTTCTTGTGCAAGAGAAACTGCTGATATAACTCAATTACCTGTTCAAGACGAAACTCAGTTAACTGTTCAAGATGAAAATAAATTAACAGCTCAAGAGCAATTATCTCAAATTAAGAGTGTTTCAACTTTAAAATATAGTGTACCAAAGTATGATGCTAAAGTATCAGCAAGTTTTGAAAAACAAATTTCTGCAATGGGAGTAAAACTTAGCCCAGAACAATTTAAACTAATTGCATTACAAAGACATTTAAAACCAGGTGGTGGTTTTGCCTCAAGACCTGCTGTAAATTTAACAGCGGATCAAAACTTAACTGTTCATTTTAATAAACATAAAAGCCAATTCTCTGGAATTAATTCAAAAGAAGATTATTTAAAATCTGCTATAAGTTATTTAAACAATTCATCTCCTACAGCTCAATATTATTTTGATATTACTTCTTTTTCTAAAGGTTATCAATCTAATGTAGTTAAATGGGATTCTAAAACAAATGAACTTAGTGCAGTAAGATCAAATGCTGATGTAACAACCTATTATAAAGATAGTAAAATGAATCCTTCAAGATTTGTTATTGTTCCTCCAGAATTTGATTATAAATAGAAATTAGTTTTAAATACAATAAAAAAACAGCCTTGATAAAAAGGCTGTTTTTTTTGAACTTATTTTTTAATTTTTGTTCTTCTTATTATTTCATCTAAGAATACATAGTAACTTATAATTATCCATTTTTCCATTTATATAAAGCATAAGCAAGTATTCCAACTGGTGCTAATACTCCTAGTGTTGCTCCTATAGTTGCACCCATACCAGCGGCACCTAAAGAAGAACCAATCAAATATCCAATTCCTCCTGCTAATACTCCTCCACCAAGCATCATTCCACCTATTCTTACCATTGGATTATTAAAAAAATTTGTTTTATTATCTATTGGCGGTTGAGGGTTTTGTGGTGGATATGTTGGTTTAGGAACAATTTCAATAGTATCAGCCTTATAAACATTTCCTATTGGATTTGTATTTATTGGAGCTTGGGTTTGGTTTAAATTATTTGATAAATTTAAATTATTCGATTGAATATCTTGAATATTTGAATTATTTCCAACTAACATTTTTTATTCCTAATAAATAGATTATATATTTTATTATATGAGAAATAAATTAAAACTTTCTTTTCTTGTTTACAATAATTCCCATATTATTGTGAGTTATGTTTTTTTAATATAAGAATAAGCTCAATATATTATAGTAAAAATAAAACTAGATTATTTATTCTTTTGCCATTATAATAAATTTGATTTTTAATTTAAAAATTATATAAAATTTTTGGAGCTATAAAGTGGACAGTCAAGATTCCGTACAATCATTAGAAGAATCATTAATAAAGAAACTAAATGAAGATCCTTCAGATTTTAATATTTTAAATAAATTGGGTTATATTTATCTACATTCAAATAATTTATCAAAATCTGAAGAAATATACATAAGATCAATCGTTATCGAAAGTAATCAATTTGAACCGTATGTGAGCTTAGGTTTAATTTGTACAATAACAGGAAGATTATCAAGAGCGTTATATTTTTTAATTAAAGCAAAACAACAATCACCTAATTCTGATGATATTGAAAATTCTATAGATGAAATAAAAGAAGCGATTGTTAATAAAGATTCTAAATTATCAAAAGAGGAAACAGATAAATCTCTTGCTGAAGCAAAAATATATTTAGATAACAATTCTTTTGACTATGCTTTATATGAATATTTAAGATTAGAATGTTTTTTCCCAGAAGATGAAGTTATTTTAAATAATATAGGTGTAACTTTATTTAAAAATCAAGATTTTGATATTGCTAAAGATTATTTTGAAAAAGTATTGTCAATAAATAATAATAATCCTATCTCTCATCACTATTTAGGTCTTTTATATAATATTTTTGAAGATTTTGGAAATGCAAAAAATCATATAACAAAATCTTTAGAGCTTAAACCAGCTTTTGCAGATTTTTCTGGAAATGGTAAATATGGTCATTATAAAAAAGATTATGATGAAGAATATATAGAAAATTGTTATTTTTGTTCAAGTTCTAACTTTAAAGTCATAAATGTTTTAAATCAATCATCTAGTTCTTTTAATTTTAATGTAATAAATCCATTAAGAAGTTGGAATAAATGTTTAAACTGTGAGCTTATTTTTTCTAACCCAGTTCCATCAGAAAATGCTATTAATAAGTATTTATTTGAATTGGATTTAAATACAAAAAAAATCTTTGATTTTGATATAGAAAGACATATATTTGAAAGTAATACCTCTAATGATAGATTAAATATTATAGAAAATTATATTGAAACTTCTAAGATGTTAGATATAAGCCCTAATAATGAAGTTTTTACTTCAGTTGCAAAAATTAGAGGATGGGAAACTAATCAAAAAAAATATAATGAGCTTTTATTAAAAGAACCTGAAAGTATAAGAAAATTAGGAAAATCTAAAAAAACAAAAGAAGTCAATAAAATAATAAATACTTATAATCTCATAACATATTGGGAAGGCTTTGAAAAAAATATAAATATAAAAGAAACTTTAGAAAAAATACATACATTGTTAGATAAAGATGGTCTTTTTGCTTTTTCTTTTCATGGTGTTGATACATATATTTCTCAATCATTAGGTAAGAATCATCCTGTCTGGTTTTATTCTGATTATTTTTACTTTTTTAGTACTGAAATAATAAAAAAAGAATTAGCTAAAGCTGGTTTCAAAATAAAAAAAATTCAAGTTCTTAGTAGAAAATATTTATCTAATGTTGAATTTTATTGTACTAAATAATTACAAATCCATAATTACTTTTTTGGTCTTGTAAATATGTGTTAATTTTGATAAAATTCAAATTTTTATATACTAATTTTATTTTCTGGTACAAAAAATTTGAATAACGATATTTTCAGGAAAAAATCTATTGACTCAATAATAACACAATCTCAGGAAATGCCTGAAGGTGAACATGTTCTTAGTAAAGAGTTAGGGGTTTTAGATTTAACCGCATTTGGTATTGCTGCAATAATAGGTGCTGGAATATTTAGTACAATTGGAACGGCTGCTTCTAATGGTGGGCCAGCTGTTATATTCTTATTTATTTTTACAGCGATTGCTTGTGGTTTTTCTGGTCTTTGTTATGCTCAATTTGCTTCAATGATTCCCGTTGCAGGTAGTGCTTATACTTATGCTTATGCAACTTTTGGAGAAATAATAGCATGGATAATTGGTTGGGATCTTTTATTAGAATACGCTATAGGTAATATTGCTGTTGCCATTTCTTGGTCTGATTATTTTACAGAACTTTTATCAAGAATAGGTATGAAATTACCACCACATATAACAATGGATTATCTTAGTGCTAGTAGAGGTTATCAAACTGCTTTTGCAGAACTTCAAAAAGGTATTCCTTTAGAAAAATTGCCAGAAAATCTTTTACCTGCGTATAATGCTTGGATAAATGCCCCTGAGTTTTTAGGATTAAAATTAATTGCAGATATCCCCGCATTAGGAATTGTTTTTGTTATAACTTATTTAGTTTATATTGGTATAAAAGAATCAAGAAATGCTAGTAATATTTTGGTTGCAGTAAAGCTTTTAGTTTTACTTTTAATAATTGTTACAGGTGCATTTTATATAGATTTTAATAATTGGACTCCTTTTGCTCCTAATGGTTTTTCTGGAGTTATGAAAGGCGTTTCTTCTGTATTTTTTGCTTACATAGGTTTTGATGCAATATCTACAACAGCAGAAGAATGTAAAAATCCTCAAAGAGATTTACCAAGAGCTATGCTTTATTCATTAGGTATTTGTACTGTTCTATATATCATTGTTTCTTTAGTTTTAACAGGAATGGTAAAATATTCAGATTTAGCTGTAGGAGATCCGTTAGCATTTGTTTTTACCAAAGTGGGGGCTAATTGGATAAGTTTTATTGTAGCTTCAAGTGCTGTTGTTGCAATGGCTACAGTTCTTTTAGTTTTCCAAATGGGACAACCTCGTATATGGATGAGTATGAGTAGAGATGGTTTATTACCAAAGTTTTTTGCTAAAATTCATCCAACTTTTAAAACTCCTTCTAATGCAACAATTATTACAGGTTTACTTGTAGGAATACCAAGTTTATTTATGAATTTAACTGAAGTAACCGATTTAACTAGTATAGGAACTCTTTTTGCTTTTGTTTTGGTTTGTGCAGGGATTCTTATTTTAGATGCAAATGGTCAATCTACCGAAGGTTCTTTTAAAGTTCCTTATATAAATGGAAAATTTATTGTTCCTATAATAATAGGATTAATAACAATGGGAATATATATTTATTCACCATCAAGTATTTCAGATATATTTGCTATTTCTGATATAAAAAATCCTGCTTTAAGTACTTGGGATGTTGTAAAAGAGAAGATTCCTTTATATTTATTTATGATAACTGCATTAGCTATATCTATTTTATCTTTTATAAAAAATCTATCATTAATACCTGTTTTAGGTCTTTTAAGCTGTTTTTATCTTATGACTGGCTTGGGTTATTTAAATTGGGAAAGATTCATTATATGGTTAGTAATAGGATTGGGTATATATTTTTCTTATAGTTACAAAAACAGTAAATTAGCAAAATAGATCACAGAATATTCTTCTTTAAAGATTGAGAATTAAAGATTAAAAATTTATTAGTAGGGATTTGATTCATCAAATCCTTTTAGGTTAAGAAAATTAATTAATTCATTTAGGATTGAGAATTAATTAATATACGTTTTTAGAAGTGAAGAGTGAAGGGTGAAGAGTAATGATTTTGCAGGGGGTTGATTCATCAAACCCTTTATGTAAGTTCAGGAAGTTATTTAATTTTGAATCCTTAATAAAAATAATTATAATGGCGTAGGAGTTTTTTATGGAAGTTGTCAATGCAGTTCCTGTTGAAGTTATTCCAACTTCAGTTTGGCTAATACCAGCGTTATTTACGCTAATTGTTTATGGTATCGGGCAAGGATTAGTAAAAATGTTTATTAATGATGCTTCCCCTGCCAAATTTTGTTTATTTTTTGTAGTAGCTAAAGTCTTATTAAATATGGGCTATTTTTTAACTCATGAACATCCCGATCCTTTTTCAGCAGATTCTAGTAGTTTTATGATGTTTGGTATTTTAGCCTATATTTTAGACGGAGCTGGATGGATCTTATATTTTCAATCAATCGTTTTTGGTCCAATAACAATAGTAGGAACTCTTTCGGCCGCATATCCTGCTATTACTATTTTAATGGCAAAGTTTTTTTTATCATAACAATTAATGAATGTTCAATAT
>JBBTGK010000321.1:0-10684 GCA_038060635.1 Cyanobacteriota bacterium
CTCCAGACCAAGCTGTAGCTGCATTTAATGCGACAGCTTCTCTTGAAATATCAACTTTCATTATAAAATTATCAGTTGTTCTATTATTAAAATATGATTGTCTTAAATGATCTTTTGTTGTTCCATTGTCTTCAATAACAGAAAAAGAACTTGTTTTATATTTCCCAGGTAATCCTATTGCTGTTGGTGGTTCATAAGTCCAATTATTTTCAAAAAGTCTATTTATTTCATTTGGAACATTTCCAATTGCAGTATTTTGCCCAGCTAATGGATAACCTAATGCAGCTTCCCAAGAACCTTTTGAAGATGTCAAATCATTTCCTAATAATTGGACATTCGCTGTTGTCATGGAAACATAAACACCTTCATTATTTGCATTTCCATAAGCATGGATTCCAAAATTATTATCACCAATTTTAAATGCAGCAACAGGTAAAGTTACAACTCCTGCAGCCGCTGCATAACGAACGCCATTTAGGAAAAATTCTACATTACCTGAGTCAACGCCTAAATTTAAACTTACAGGACTTGCAGGAAGACTAGAAAGATTTAGTTTAGATCTAAATAAAGCATCTTGAACCCCAACAGTTGAAGCTCCATAAGGTAAAAGGTCAGCATCTGTTGGATCTGCAATCCACATTGCATCACTTGCAACAAATCCTCCGGGTGGAGTTGTTGCTCCTGGCCAAGAAAGAACGGCTCCTTTAGATTGCCATCTTTCTTGAGGTTGAACAGAATTAAACTCTGATGATCCAGTAGTAAAAGCATTAGAAAATTGATATAAAGGTGCAGCGGGACCAGTTCCTATTATATTAGCAGCACTTGGTATTGCGGTAGATAAAGAAGTATCTAAACCATTATTTGATATTTTTACACCATTTATTTCTACTTCAGAAAAGGCAACTGGAGAGCCACCAGGGACAGCTAATCCAGCTAAAGTTGCTGCATTTTGAAAAATATAAGCTAAATTATTAGTTTGACCTTGCCCCCAACTTTCAGGGTTTGGAACAGCGTCAAGAGTAAATGAAGTTCCAAAATATTGAGGAACATAATTTTGTATGTCAGAAGCATTTGGTAAACGGATATTATTAACTGCAACCCCTGCAACTGTAGAAGTTGCACCAAGTGAAGGAGTTGCACCAAGTGTTGGTCTAAAATAAACATTTCCTGTTTCTTGATCAGTATAGTAATTATAATCAGTACGATCTTGAGAATCTCTTATAACATAAAAAGGATTTTCTTTATCCTCCGTAAAACGACCTAAATTATCAAGTGTTCCATATTTATTTGTTTTTACAAAAAGACCTGTTCCTGTCGTAGCAGGGTCAGCTGTATTTGTTACAGCATTAACAGTTGTTTCATTTGTTAGATCAGCTGTTATATCGCCTTTATTTTTTATTGTTGCAAAATCATAGTTCTTAGTATTCCAGTTTCTAGAGTCTGAAACACTAGTATATTGATTAAAATAATCACCATAAAAACCACTTGGAACAACAGCCATAAAAAACCTCTTATACCTATACAAATATATAATAGTATATTTTAATAACTTATATCAAGTCATTTAACAAAAATCTAATAGTAACTTAAAACTATCTTTTTGTACTAAACAGTTCTGCTAATGCACCACGCATTGCAGCAAACATTTGAACAAAAATTAATTTTGATATAACACCAAAATAAGCAAACATTGTATCCTTATTTTCATCGTCTCCTGCTTTCATATAAGAATCAGAAAGCCTATTTTCATCTTCTTCATCAGATATTATTTCAAGCCCAACTAGTTCATAAAAATCAAGATTTAATAATGGACTAGTAGTTGAATTATCAACTTTTACTCTTAAAAACTGATCTACTGTTTCACAATCATAATATTTATCTTCAAGTGTTTTAAATATATCTTTATTTAAATTAAATGATGCTGCTACTGTTCTTGTAATTGGTAAGCTTTCAAAAAACCAATCCACCATTTCTTCCGAAATTGACAAAGATCTTTTTAAAATATTAGAAACATGTGATTTTAAATCTCTTAATCTAAAATCAACATTAAAACCAACTGAAACGAGTTTATCTTCTGTTCCAGTTAAAACCATTCTGGCCGCTTTATGGTCTATTGGTTTTTCGTCTAAAAATAATATATAAGCTCCTATGTCTATTATTTGATGATAAAGCATAATTTTTTACTAATCTTCCTCTTCTGAATAATCTGACTGCATTCTTCCTATAACTACAGCTCTTTTTTTTGCAGCTTCTTTTGCTTGTTCTTTCATACTATCTATTATGTAATTTACCCAAACATTTTTTTTACCTTTTAAAGAAGTTATAAGATTAGCCATAACTTTTCTATGATAGTGTGTTGTCAAAGCTTCATTCTGTTCAGCTTGTTCTTCAGGCGTTTGCTCTAAATATTTTGGTATTTCTAATAAAACTTTTTCTACAAGATCTGCACAAATAGATCTAGATATTTCAGCCATACCATAGTATGTCATATCTGTTAAGTTTGCTTCTTTATCAAGTTCATCAGGAAAATCATCATATTCTTCAACAGCAGCTTTTATATGATTTCTAAAGTCAACAGAGGCTGGTGCTGCAATATAATTAAGTAACATATTTGATTGCTCTACATCATTAATTAAAGTAGCTTTAGTTTTTTCTGTAAAAAGAGCTTTTCCTCTTAAAGCATTATCTATTTGTGTTTCAAGAGATTCATAAGTTTCATCAGGTAATTTTAGTGCTTCTAATTCAGAATATTTTAAATTCTTTTTAGTATAAGCAAAAATACTTCTAAAACCAGAAGGTATAACGCCATTTTTAGCTACAACAAAATCATCTGCCTGAACATAAAGTTCTTGAATAGCTCTTCTTGCAATACTACCAAAGTCCCCTGGTGATTTTATTAACTCATCAACTTGAAACCATATTTTTTTTAATTTAGATTCGTCTTCAAGTTTTTCTTTTTCATCATAAAGTCTTTTAAAATTTTCAGAACAGTTATCCCAACCCAATTCATATATTATTAGGTCAAATATATCATCAAAGGTACTACTATAAAAATCTAATAATTTATCAGAATTTTCATCTTTAGAAATTGCTTTTATTGCTTTATTAACATTTACGGGAAGATCTGGCGGAGCTGTTGTTACATATTTAGATAATGAATTAACTAATTTTTGTGCGGTACTTATTTCTAATTGAGAAAGTGCTTTATTTTCATTAACTGTAATAACAACAAATACCCCTGCAACATCTTCATGACCATCTTGTTTATAACTCATAAAAGGAATTATTAGCATAGATTTCATTAAAAACATTGCTGCAAATTTAGCAAGTTCTGCATCTGGGAATTTAGCTATGTCATGAATCATTGCAGGTTGCTTAATTTCTCTCATTTTAAAAACCAATGGAGCATCAATTATAAGATTCTCTAATCTTGGTAATGTACCTGGTTTAATCGCTTGTCTTGGTGGAACAGGAAACATAGGTTTTATTCTAGGTGGTTCTGGCTCTGCTTCAATAACTTTTTCTTGAGGTTTTTTTTCAACTTTAACTTTGGTTTCAATAACTTCATCACCAATAATTGTTCTTTTTATTATAAATTCAGGCTCTTCTATTTTCTTTTTTGCTTCTTTAGCTTTTTCTTCATTAGTTTTATTAACTATTTTAGGTAAAGCACTTTCAGCTTTAAAAACACAAACCTCACCAGGTCTAATTTCAGGCTCTTCTGTAAACATAGCAACGGCAACATGATCTACTTGAAGCATTGTTTTTAATGAAGTACAAGCATATTTGTACATAGTAGGAACATCCATAACAGAATTTGTTATAGATTTACCAAAGTTAGAAACGAGAAGATTAAGCTCTTGTTGTCTTTTCTTTTCTTGCTGTAACTTTTTTTGTCTTTCAGCTTCTTCTCTTTTCCTTTGCTTTGCTACTTTAGGATCTTCTGGTTGCTGAGGTTGACCCACAGGAACAGGAGCATTATTTTGCATTATTCATTACCTCTTATAAATCTTCTTCTAATTCATCCTCTTCTTCTTCGTGTTCTTGTTTTTTAGTAGCTGACTTTTTAATTTTCGATGCGATATTTACATTAAAAGATTTTCCACCAATTCTAAATGACAAAGTTGATGTTTCTTTTCCAATAAAAATATCAAATGCTCTTCCATTAAATAAGCTACCTCTAGTTGCAACCATAGCTCTCATTGCAGCAGGAGGAACAGCTTGACCAGCACCTATTATTGACTTAGGTAAAACATCTGTTTTCAATGCAAGTTTAGCTTGCTTCATGTTTTCTGATAGTTTACCAATTGTTTTTTCTTGACTCATTTTCATCAACATCATTTGATCTTTTGATGGAAGTTGAGTCATTGCATTTACATTTGTTGTTGGCAATTTCATTTGAGCCTTAACATTAGTAAAAGCTTCTCTTGAAGCTCTCGTCTGTTGAGTTTGCTGAGTTTCTTGTTTCTGTTGAGTTTGCTGAGTTTGTTGTACAGGTACTTCAGCCCTTACACTATTAACTTGCATTTCTTAAACCTCTGTTTTATCAAAAATAAAACTAGAACGAATCATAGCAAAAAAAACAAACTTGTTTAAACAAGCTTTATTATAAATAAAGTTATTATCATAAAAGTTAGTGCTAAAATTCCTCATGTTAAAATTATATCTCATTTGTAATTTGATATACAATCATATATTTAAAATATAGTTTTTTATTGTGTTAAAAAACACTTTTAAAATTGTTAAATCTTAAAGAAAGAAAACTTATGAAAGAAATAAAAGTAATAAAAAAAGTTTATGCTTATATTGTAAAAAACAACCAATTACTAGTCTTTTCAGAGCCTGATTTTCCTGATATAGGAATGCAAATTCCTGGTGGAACTGTTGAAGAAAATGAAAATATAGAAGATGCTTTAAAAAGAGAAATTTTTGAAGAAACTGGCTTAACAAAAATTAAAATAAAAAGCTATTTAGGAGAAGATTTTATTGATTTAAGAAATTTTGGAAAAAATCAAATTCATGAACGACATTTTTTTCAAGTTGAATTAGAAGAAGAAACAAATGAGACTTGGGATCATACAGAAAAATTTCCATCTGAAGGAACTGAAAAAGAAATTTTATTTAGATTTTTTTGGTTAAGTTTAAACGAAAAAATAGATATAGGCTCTCAAGACAAGTTCTTATCAGTTTTAAAATAGATATAGGTTAATAAATAAACTTATTTTTACAGTCTAAATATTTATTTAATTAGTTTTATATTCATAATTATAATCAATTATTTTTGTATTTAGATCTTTTTCATATTCTTTTGGTGCAATTTCTTCAATTTTTGGTGCTTTAATATCAAAATAACCTTTGTCAAATTTTTTATTTATTTCTATTTTTATTAATTCTCTGATTCTTACATTAGAATCTATAAAAACCTCATTTTCATAATTATATGAAATATCTTCAACTTTCAGAGGAAAATTCAATTTTTTAGAAAACCATATTTTTATTTTATTTACATATTTTACGCCCGATAAAATATCTGTTTTGGGATAAGTTGTAATTCTTTCCATTTCAAAGACCTCACATGGATAGTCAAGAAAACTTCCATTTTGGATTTTTTTCCATTTTTTACTTTTAAAAAAAGAATATAATTTATCATTATTTTCAAACATTTCATAATCATATCTATTTTCTATAGCAAAATCTATTAATTTAGTATCTTTATCAACATTTTTATATTTTATTCCCTCTTCTTGAAAATTATCTATAAAAGCTTTAAAAAAATAACAATCTTTTTTTTCTTTATCCATAATTGTGTATAAATTAAATTTATCATTTCCTAAAATTGAAATTTTTAAAAATTTTTTTGTATTTGTATAAATTTCTTTTTGCCCATAAAATCCGTTACCATCTATTACTTGGTTTAAATTTTTATCATTTATAATTTCTTTTATTTGAGGGTAAAACTTTACATCATAAGTTAATTCAATATTATCAGGTAAAGAATATGCATTTTTAGGTATAAAAATATTTAAAAGCACTAATATTAAAATATATACAAAGTTTTTTTTCATTTTATTCTCTCTTATCTATTATATATATATAAATGGACTTAAAATTACAAAATACTGTTTTAATTATAGTTCAATTAAAGTTTTTTTTTGCTATTAATAAAGTCTTTATGATTATATATTTTTCAATAAGCTATAATTTCTTAATAAATAACATAAAAATCCTTATATGTGGTAATATACTCTCTATAATTTTGTAATTTTTGGATAAAAATTTATGGAAGAACTTCAAGAAAAAAAGATAGCAAAAAAATTAAAAGTATTAATTGGGAAACCTGGTTTAGATGGTCATGACCGTGGAGCTAAAATAATAGCAAGAGCATTAAGAGATGCTGGAATGGAAGTTGTTTATAGTGGACTTCATAGAACACCTGAAGAAATAGTCAATATTGCTATTCAAGAAGATGTAGATGTGATTGGTCTAAGTATTCTTTCTGGTGCTCACATGACAATATTCCCTAAGATATTAGATCTATTAAAAAAAGAATCAGCTGAAGATATTCTACTTTTTGGAGGTGGAATAATACCTGATGATGATAGAAATGAGTTGCTTAAAATTGGTGTGGCTGAAGTTTTTGGACCTGGTACATCTACAGATGATGTAATAGGTTATTTAAACAAAAAATTTGAATTATAAAAACTTTGATAAAACTAAAGTAGAATTATGACCACCAAAGCCAAAACTATTTGAAATAACGTTTTTTAATACTTTTTTTCTTGCTTTGTTTGGAACATAGTCTAAATCACATTCTGGATCTAAATTTTCATAATTAATTGTGGGATGAACCATTTCGTTTTTTATTGATAAAATAGATGCTATTGCTTCTATTGCACCAGATGCTCCCAATGTATGCCCAATCATTGATTTAGTGGAACTTACACAAAAAATTTTATTATTAGAAAAAACATTTTTTATTGCCAAAGATTCTGTTTTATCATTTGCAATTGTAGAAGTTCCATGTGCATTAATATAATCAATATCTTCTGGATTTAAATTGGCATTTTTTATCGCTTCGCTCATACATTTTTGAATACTCAAAGATGAAGGATCTGGAGAAGTTATATGAAAAGCATCACAATTTGAATAATACCCTGTTATTTCTGCGATAATATTTGCATTTCTTTTTTTAGCCGATTCTAAGCTTTCAATAACAATTATTCCTGAACCTTCTCCCATAACAAATCCATCTCTTTTTGCATCAAATGGGCGACTAGCTGATTTAGGATTTTCATTATTTCTTGACATTGCTCTTGCAGAACAAAAACCAGCAAAACTTAAGGGAGTTATAGCAGATTCTGTACCACCACATATTGCATTATCAAGTAAACCCGATTGAACTAATCTAAAAGCTTGTCCTATAGCATCTGTTCCAGACGCACATGCTGTAACGGGACAATAATTTATTCCTTTAATTTTATGTTCTATAGCAACATAAGCACCTGCAATATTTGGAATAATCATTGGTATAGTAAAAGGGCTTACTTTTGAATTTCCTTTTTCCATTAGAATTTTATGTTGATTTTCGGTTATTAAAAAACCACCAATTCCGCAACCTATTATTACTCCTGAGCGATAACTATCTTCGTCAAATTTTATCCCTGAATCATTAATAGCTTGTCTTGAACTTGCTAAAGCAAAATGACAAAATCTATCCATTCTTCTTACATCTCTTTTTTCTATGTAATCTTCAGGATTAAAATTTTTAACTTCAGATGCTATTTTTGTAGGAAATTCAGATGCATCAAAAAGAGAAACATAATCAACAAAAGTGTTACCTAAAATTAGATTGTCAAAAAAATCGGATATATTGTTTCCTAAAGGAGATATTATTCCTAAACCAGTTATTACTACTCTTTTTTTCATTTATTCAACTCATATTCAAAGAAACATTGATCCATAAATTAGTGAGAAGTGATGAGTAATCAGTAAGAGGTAATAATTATTAATTTTTTATCTTATCACTTATCACTTTTTACTTCTTACTAATTTTATCTATCTAGGTTCATAAAAAACAGCAGTGGTTCTAGGAGGAACATTAAGAGAAGAATTGCTAGAATCAAAGAAAGTTGTTTTAGAATCAATATTTGGATAAATACTTATTTTTTCTCCATTAGAAACAAAATTAACCATTGATTGTAATATAGGTTCAAGTTTAAATACTTTACCTTTTAATTCATCATTTTTAATATTAACTGATTCATTAGTAGCATTAAAAACAACAACTATAGATTTTCTCGTTGAATCTAATTTTTTTGCAAAACCATTATCTGAAATATACATAGTGATAACACCAGCAGAATCACCTTCTGAATATTCTTTACCATCTTTTATTTTTTTAATTTCATTAGTTAAAAATTTAACTCTTTCAATAACATCTTTAGATGTTTCTAATCTAAAAAGCTTAGAATCTTTTCTAAGTTGAAGTAATCTATTAAAATCACCAAAAGAAGAAAGGATATCTTTTTTAGCAGGTTTCATTTCAGGATCTGAAAGTCTTAATTGCCAAAAATCCCATTCTGCTCTATTTTTCCATTCTGGAGGTAATCCAATACCCCAATTATTAGAATTATAGGTAAAATCAATTGCATTAAACCAATCACCTGAATTGTAACTATCATTATCACCAGATTTTGATCTTAAAATTTCATCACCAGCATGAAAAAATGGTATTCCTTGACCTAGAGCAACCAAAGAAAGCCCCATTATTTGCATTTTTATTTTTTCGTCCATAGAAGATTTAACATTTTTATCTTTTAGAGTATAAAAAGGATGTTTTGCTGAATTTTGATCCCATAAAGAATAATTATCATGAGCTGAAACATAATTTATACTTTCTTGAGGCATTCCTGTAAAACCAGATGAATTACCTTTATAAGAAATATTTTCACCTTTTTTTCCATTCAGATTATAATTTCTTAATCCACCGGCAAGAGCAATTTTTATATTATCCATGTAGTTAAATAAAAGATTTTTTTGACCTTCTAATGATCTTGGAGTTTCTACATTTTCAGCAGAGTTATTGTAATCATAATACAAACCATTTATAAAACCTTGATCTGATTTTGTAGCAGTCATAAAATTGCCACCCCTTGCAGAATCTCTTATTCTATCATTAAAAGCACCTACTCCAATTCCAGATAAATTATACTGATTCATACTTTTTTGGGTCATTAAAGAATCTAAAGAACCAAATTTCCAACCTTCTCCATATAAATAAACTTTTTTTCCATCAATTCCATCATTTACATAAGTAAGTGAATCTAAAGCGGTTCTTATTTTTTTCATGTTATCAGTGGTATGGTGTCCCATTAGATCAAATCTAAAACCATCTATTTTATAGTATTTTACCCATGTTATTAATGAATCTATCATTAGTTTTTCCATCATATTATGCTCAGTTGCAGTATCTGGGCAACAAGATGTACTTTGATGTTTTCCATTATCATCTAACCTGTAATAATAACCAGGTACAATTTTATCAAGAATAGATTTATCAGTATTTCCTGCACTAAAAGTATGGTTATAAACGACATCCATAACAACTCTTAAACCTTCTTCATTTAAAGATTTAATCATTTGTCTGAATTCAAAAACTCTTGCATTTCCATTAGGATCTGTTGCATAACTACCTTCAGGAGAAAAATAATGTTGAGGATCATAGCCCCAATTATAAGCGTCAGTATCTTTTGTAAGTCCAACTAATTTTTGAGGGTCATAAGAATCTGGAGATGTAAGAGAAATTTTAGGTTCTTTTCTTAAAGATTCATTTTCTTCAACACTTGCAAAATCAGCTAAAGGTAAAAAGTGAACATGAGTAAGACCAGATTTTGCTAAGGTTTTTAAATGAGCCATACCATTTGAATTTTTTTGAGTAAAAGCTAAATATTTACCTCTTAATTTTTCTGGAACGCTTTTATCTTTTGCACTAAAATCTCTCATGTGTAATTCATATAAAGAAATATCATTAAATGATTCTAAAAGTGGTTTTTGATATGTTTCCCATCCTTCAGGCATATTTTTTGAGCTATTAAGATCTAATATTTGACTTTTTTCTCCATTTGCAGAAAGTGAAATAGAATAAGGATCAGTTACATAATTTGTTTCTAAATTTCCAGAAAGAGGTGAAAAAACTTCTACTTCATATTTATAATACTTATTTTCCCAATCACCAGCACCTAAAAGATGCCAAACACCACTATATACATCATATTCCATTTCTCTTATTTTTTCATATTGAGTATCATTAGGATTTTTATATATTAAAACTCTAACAACTCTGGCAGTTGGTGCCCAAAGTCTTAATGTTGGTTGTCTATAACGATTAAAAGTAACACCTAAATCATTGTTTTTATATGTGTAAAGATCATCCAAAATACCATAAGTTTGTAATCTAGTTGCATCAATTACTGTGCCATCATCATTTTCAACAGAGATAATAAGATTTTTTGTTTGTAATCTTCTTATCATTCTATCTTGTTCAATACTAGATGTATCTATTTTTAAATGCCCTTGAACATAGTGATATTTTTCTGCTAAAGAATCACCTGATTTTATAACACCCTTGCAAGTTAATTCTATTTTATCAACACTTTTTATTTTTCCATTTTGAAAAGTAATATCA
>JBBTGK010000321.1:10694-26919 GCA_038060635.1 Cyanobacteriota bacterium
AAAATTTTAATGTAAAAAAAACTTTTTATGTATAAAATCGTGTCCTGTGTTCCATGTGATAGTATTCCTATCTATCCATCTTGCACTTGCTTTAGTTATGTATCTTTTATTGTTGTTAAACGTAGGGGACTCTTTTTTTTCTTCCATATTTTTTATCTTACTTGCACAAGAAGAGACTAATAGTACTGATAAGGTTAATGTAATTAATGCTCTTTTTTTCATATTTTTTTATTCTATGATTATTATGTAAAAATTTATTATATAGTACAAGAAAAATCAATTAAAAAAAAGATTTTTATTAAATATAATCAAAAAAAATTGAATTATTTTTTATTGTAATTTAATGATTAATCAAAAATTGCCTTATCTATTTTTTCAGTTTATGATTTAACTTAAATATTTAATATAATTTAGGGTTATATAATATGCTTGCAATAAAAATGATTATTTCTATTTTTTGTGGAGTTGCAGTTATTTTTGCAGAAAACCAAAGCAGAGGAATAAAGCTAAGAATTTATTTTTTAGTTGCAATTTATATTGTTTTTTTACTTGCTGTTCCTATTTTTAATTGGGTTCTATAAATTTATACATAATAATGTTATTTTACATTTAATGTATTTTTGACAAGGTTTAAAATAAAAAGTACAATATTAGTATATAAAATCTTAAATATAGGTATTGTAAATGGGAAAATTTTCTTCTAAAACCTTTTTGTTAATGGGTTTATCTTCTTTATTTTTTGCTTGTTCTTCACCTAACGATATGACTCAAGCTGATTTAAACGAAAATAATTCAACAATTTCTGCTAATGTACAAAAACCAGTAAAAAATGATGTTAGTGGTAATTTTACAAGTCTTTCTTTTGCAAAACAAATAGCTTCAGCGTTAGATATTAATAAAGATGGAAAAGTAGATGCAACAGAAGTTCCTTTTCATGTTGGTGGTGGTCCAAAAAATACTTTAGATTATAAATATAACTATAATTCAAGTTCTCAAAATTACGCTCCAACACAAGCAATGTCTGTAGATGAAATAGCTAATTCTATTTCTCAAGGTGGAGATTTATCTATTTACGGAAGTAAACTTTCTGAAAAAAATAAAGAAAAAATTGCAAGTAATTTAGCAAATGTTTTAGTAAAAGATCCTTCTAATGATGGCGGAAAAGTTTATGGCTTTGCGTCTAATATTGGTTATTTTACAGGAAAAACAACCGCAAGAGTTCGTAGTTTAGATTCATCTTCAATAACAAAAAGAATATTAGAGCAAGTAAATATTGGAAGTGGAACTATAAATGGTGTGCCTTACCAAACATCTAATGGTCATTTTACAATTCTAAGTTCTTATATGAATATAGATAATAAATATAAATCAAAATTACATTTTACCTATTATGATTATTTTAATAGTGGCATTCAAATATTTGGTTCATATAGCATTTCAGATGCTTCTTCAAAACTTGTTAGACAATAAGTTTAACTTCTAAAATTTTTTAAACGCTCTGAAAAAATCAGAGCGTTTTTTTATTGTTGTGTTTTACTTTATTTAAAATCTTTAAAGACTCATAAATATTTTTATGATATTATTAATAATTAATTGAAAAAAATGGTTATATTATGTTTTTAGAAATATTTTTTAGTATTTTTTAATTAGCGATAAAATATTTAATAGTGATAGAAAATTTGGGCATTAGACTACAAAGTATAAAAATAAAGAATTTTAAATCTTTAGAAGAACTTGTAATTGATTTTAATGAACCTAAAATGATTGATGAACCAGATGTTTGTTTAATGGGAAGTAAAAACGGTATTGGAAAAACATCAGTTCTTGAGTCAATTGCTTTATTATTTGTTGGTATAATATCAGATAAAGAAAGACTAAATAACTTACCATTTTATAAAAAAGCAATAAATATACCCGATACAATAATACGTGCTGGGTGCAATGAAACCATAATAGAAGGAACTTTTTTTTATAATAAAGAAATAATTAAAGCAAGTGTTTTATTAAATAGAGATGGATTAATAATATCAAAAGGTGATACGTCCGTAATAAAAAAATTAATTCTAAAAAACTCTCGAAAAAAGATATTTGAAGAGAATATAGTTTTGGATTTTTGCCTAGTTTTAGCAGGAATAAGCAGAGAGCCATTTACTTGTTTTCCATTATCATATTTTCATAGTTATAGAAAAACTCAAGAAGGTTCAACTGAATTTAGAATGATGTTTTCAGAAGAATATAACCATAAAAATTATGATCGTAATCCTGTAAGTTCTTTTAAAATAGAAGTTTTAAGATCTATGATGAATAAAAATAAACTTTTTGAAAATAGCAATGAAAAAGAAGCAGAAAATATTCTTGAGAAATTAAATTCATTAATTAAAAAATATGCTTATGGATATATAGATAAATTAAAACCTTCTGATGATAATACAATTGATTTTAGAATTAAACCCTTAGACAAAAATAAAAAATCCTTTTCGTTTGATGGCTTAAGTTCTGGTCAAAAAGAAATTATTTCAACATTATTTCTTATTTGGTTTTATACACATAACAAATCTGGAATAATATTAATTGATGAACCTGAATTACATTTGAATGTTGAATGGCATAAAAATTTTATTCAAAATTTATATAAAATTGCTCCTAATAACCAATATATTATTTCTACTCATTCTGAAGAAATTTTTTCATCTGTTAAAAAAGAACATAGAATACTTTTAGTACCCGACAAGGAATAAAAAGAAGTGGTAAAAGTAAAAACTGGCGTTGAATCTGTAGAAATAAAACAATCTTTAAAACATACTTTATTTGTAGAAGGAAATAGTTCTAATTCGTTTGATCCAAAAGTGTTATCGGTACTTTTTAATGATATTAATATAAAAATTGAAGCATTGGGTGCTTCTTTTCATATAAATAGTACTGCAAAAGCTTTATATGAATACCATCCTGAATACTATTTTTTAATAGATAGAGATTCACAATCTGAAGAAGAAGTTGAAGATTCATGGCGTAATTTTCCAAATCCAAGAACTCATAATAGAATAATTTGGAGAAAAAAAGAACTTGAAAATTATTTTTTAGCTCCTGATTTTGTAACTAAATCAAAATGGTTTAATACAAAGAAAACTAAAAATGATTTTATTAAAAGCCTTGAAAATGCAGCTTCAAAACAAATCTATTATGATGCTGCAAATAGAGTAATAATAGATATACGAGATAATCTTAGAAAGCAATGGATTGAAGTATTTCCGAATTCAAGTAAATTTGATACTTATGAAAAAGCATTAGAAGAATTAATAAATTTAAAACCTGAATTCGATATCAAAAAAAAGAATGATGCTTATTTTTTTAAAAAAGATACATTAGAATTACTTTTTGAAAAACAAGTAAAATTATTAATAGGTAATGAGACTGAATGTAAGATTGGAATTGGTAAATGGATTGATTTAATGTGTGGTAAAAATTTATTCAAATTTTTGGTTAATTCATCTTTATTTAAAGTAATTGATAGAAATGAAAATATAGTTCAAGGAAATGAAAAAATATATGAAATAAGCAAATCTTTATTAGAACTACCAGACTCTGATTTACCAAATGATTTTCAAGAACTTAAAAAATTAATTTCATTAAGAATTGAAATTTATTAAGATATAATAGCTAGAAGTAAATTATATAAGAAAAAAATTATGAGTAATAACTTTAGAACATACACCTTAGAAGAAAAAAATGAACTTAAATTTTTTAAATCAGAAAAATTAAATCAAATAGAAGGAATTGGACATGCTTTTACAACAAGAGTTGGTGGTATTAGTCCAAAACCATTTGATTCTTTAAATATTTATAGTATAAGACCTGAAGAAAAAGATAATGCTTTGGAAAATAGAAAAAAACTAGGTAAAGTATTAGATATAAATATTGAAAATGCTGTTTTAGCTCAACAAGTTCATGGTAAAAATGTTCATCAAGTTTTAGAAAGTGATAAATCAAAAGGTTTTTTTGATCATAATACTGCAATTCCAGAAACTGATGCTTTAATAACTAATATTCCTGATATTCCAATAATGCTTCTTTTTGCAGATTGTTTACCTTTACTTATGGCAGATAAAAAAACTAAAACCATAGCAGTAATTCATGCTGGTTGGAAAGGAACAGAACAAGAAATTGCAAAAGAAACTATAAATAAGATGATTAATAATTATAATTCTAAATTAGAAGATATTTATGTTGCTATTGGTATAGGAATAGGAACATGTTGTTTTGAAATTCAAAAAGATACAAAAGATAAATTAGAAAGAGTTTCTTACTCAGAAAACTGCTTTGAAACCAGAGATGGAAAACTTTTTGCAAATTTAACAGAAATAAATAAAAGCCAACTTATTAATTTAGGTTTACTTGAAGAGAATATAGATTATAATATAGATTTATGTACTTTTTGTGATAGCTATTACTTTTATTCTTATAGAAGAGATAACCAAATTACAGGAAGACATAGTGCAATTATATGGATTAATTAATTATAAATTAAAAGATTCAAAAAATTTAAAAAAATGATTATGGAATAAATTAGGAAAAAATTATGGGAAAAAGTTCAAAACTTCTTTTTGGTGTTGCAGCAGGATTGCTTTCATTTGGAGCATTATCTATTCTAAAGAAAAAAATAGCTCCAGATCCTAAAATACCTACTAATCTTGATGATAATGTAGTTATCTTTTTTCAAAGAGATTATTCACCTTATTGCGTAAAAGTAAAAAAAATAATGGATTACAAAGGAATTCCATATAAAAATATAGATATTCTTCCTATGCTTAATAAAAAGTTTTTAGAAGAAGTTTCAGGACAAAACTTAGTTCCTGTAATAAAATATAAAGAAGAGGTAATATCTGATTCTACAAGAATTGCTCTTTTTCTTGAAAAAGTAAAAGTTGAACCAAGTCTTTTTATAAAAGATAATGAAAGTCTTAATAATGAAATTATGATGATTGAAGATTGGGCAGATGAAGTTTTTGTTAAACCTTTTTCAAAATTAGCAATGCTTTATGGTGCAGAACATCCTGAAATAATTATAGAATCAAAAGAATTTGATACTGGTGTTGACTTAATTGATAAAAATAAAGATAAAGTATTTCCTTTTATGTTAAAAATGATGGCAAAAAAATATGGTGCTTCTATAGATAAAAAACCTGATATAAAAAAAGAAGCTCGTGCTAATTTAGATATTTTATTACATAAACTTGAAGGTAAAGAATTTTTAGTAGGAAATCAACTTACTTTAGCGGATATTACTGTTGCATCTCATCTTACTGTAGCTCAAAAAGTTCCTTATATTTCTGAAGATGATCAATATTCTAAGATTTTTGAATGGCAAGAAAAAATCATGAAAATGACAGAAAGAAAGTTAGTAGAAGCAGTTTAAATAATTATGGAAGTAATGCAATCAGGTGGAAAACCAATAAAAGTTTGGACTGATATTTCACAAATAGAAGCTCAAGCAATTCAGCAATTAGAAAGAATATCAAGAATGCCTTTTATATATGATCATGTGGCTGTAATGCCTGATGTTCATTTAGGAAAAGGAGCTACAGTTGGATCTGTAATAGCTACAAAAGGAGCTATAATGCCTGCCGCTGTAGGTGTTGATATTGGTTGCGGAATGCTTGCGGCAAAAACCAATCTTAATGCAAAAGATCTACCTGATTCTTTATTTCAATTACGTTCAGAAATAGAAAAAGTTGTCCCTGTTGGTTTTGGTTGCCAAAAAGATGATTTTTATGGAAATATGTTAGATTTTAAGAATATAAGTGTTTATAATGATTTAGATCCTAAAATAATAACACGAGCATCAACCCAAGTTGGAACATTAGGTGGAGGAAATCATTTTATAGAAATATGCTTAGATTCTGAAAATAATGTTTGGATAATGCTACATTCTGGTTCAAGAAATATAGGAAATGAAGTTGCCAGTATGCATATAAAAATTGCCAAAGGTGAAATGAAAAAAGCTTTTAAAAATTTAGAAGATCCTGATTTAGCCTTTTTGACAGAACAAACTCAAGAGTTTAAAAACTATGTAAATGATGTTTTTTGGTGCCAAGAATATGCTTTGAAAAATAGAAAAACAATGTTTAATAATATTTTAGAGGCTATTCAAAAAATAAAACCAGATACAAAAATAATTGGAGAAATAACCTCATGTCATCATAATTATGTTTCGATAGAAGAACATTTTGGTGAACAAGTTTATGTAACAAGAAAAGGTGCAATAAGAGCTGAAATTGGAGATTTGGGAATTGTTCCTGGTTCTATGGGAACTAACAGTTATATTGTAAAAGGAAAAGGAAACCCAGATTCTTTTAATTCTTGTTCTCATGGTGCAGGGAGAAAAATGTCAAGAACAAAAGCTAAAGCAACTTTTAATGTTGAAGATTTAATCGCTCAAACAAAAAATGTAGAATGCAGAAAAGATCAGGGTGTTTTAGATGAAATCCCATCAGCCTATAAAGATATTAAAGAAGTTATTTCTAATCAAAAAGATTTAATTGAAGTTGTTACAGAATTAAAGCAAATTCTTTGTATAAAAGGGTAATAAAAATCAGATATAAAATTTTAGATATGGTTCCAATTTTTTATACTTATTAAAAATAAATTTACTATTAAATAAAGTCTATAATAAAAATAAATATTTTAACTAATATTTATTTTTAAATATATTTCTCTAAGAATTTTTTTAAATCAATTAAATATTGGCAATTTAAGTCCCAATAAGCTGAATCATCAAATAATAGGTTCCCTTTTTTAATTTCTTCTTTCTGTTTTCGACTAAAATTAAAAGCATCAATGTAAGCAAAAATTTTAGATTTTCTTATAGGTAAATTATAAATATTTTTTCCTTCATCATCTTTGTGTGCTTTTAAGCAGGTTTCATAATTATTAAAACATTGGAAAATTACAGAATGATTTTGATTTATAATGTTTTCTAACAAAAATTCATAATCTCCATCATCTTTATTATTTGGAAATAAAAATAACTCAAAATCAATACTAAGAAATTCTTTTTTTTGCTCAAGCTCATTTTTTCGTTTAGTAAAACCTCCATTATTGGAAACACTATCTGAATCAAAAATAATTAAATTTTTACCATTAGAATCAATTGTTTCAATAAATTGCTGAACAATTAGATCAATTTTAGTCCAACCACCTGTTTTTATTATATTAGGTTTTATAAAATCAGCTTTATCTTTACCAAAAAGGTGTTTTATATAAGCATAAATAAAGCTTTCATCACCTTTACCCTCTACAAATATTTTTAACATCGAAGACATCTATCTTATTTCAATACCTTGTTCAAGAGAATACTCAAAAGATTCAAAGTTATATTTATAAGGTTTAATAATATTATCTTGCATTTTTCTCAATGTAAAACTCCTTATATAATCCCTATATTTTAACATTTCTTCCATTTCTAGAACTTCTTTTAAGTATTTTAAAGTTTCAAAATTATGAGTAGTTATAAATAATTGAACATTATATTCTTCGGATACCTCTATTACAGATTTCCATAATACTTTTAAAGCAGAATAATATAAACCATTTTCAATTTCATCAATAAGAACAATTCCATTAGGAGTATCTATAATAGTTAATATTAAATTTAATAATTTTTGGATTCCATCGCCAAGAATATTGATTGGCACAAGCTTTTCTATTCCAATATCAATATAAATCATTCCAGAAATTCCAAGAGAAATATCATTTATACTACTATCAATATTTTTTAATATTTCGACTAAAATTTTTTGTTTTTTTGAAATAATTAATCGTTCTAATTTATTACTAATACTAGAATTAACATTAGAACTAATAAAAGAGCCTTTCAGAGTTTCAATATAATTCTTTGCAATGTCAATTCTAGTAATATTATTTTGACTAATAATGCTTGATTTAAAATTTTGTTTATGTTTATGTTGATCTTTTATTTCAAAATTAAAAACAATCCCTGTAATCTTATTAGTAAAAGAATTTGTATCAAAATCCATTTCTTTATTTTCATCTTTATTAAATACTTCCGTATTTTTTTCATTAAAGTTTTGGTTAATAGAGGGAGTGATATGTAAGTTTCTTGAATGTCCATTATTAAACTCACCTGTTATTATTAACTGATTTTCATGATTTAAATTATAAAAAATATAATTAAAATCTTCATTTTTAATATGTCTCAAGCGTCTCAAGTTATCTATACTAATAAGTAATTGAGGATTTGATACCCCTGCTAATAAAAAGATTGTTTCTAAAAGAGATGTTTTACAGGAGTTATTCTTTCCAACAAATAAATTAATTCTTTGGAAATCATCGATTTCTAGTGAATTTATTCCTCTAAATTTATTAATAGTTAATTTATTCAAATACATCTTTAATATAATTTCTAATCAAATATACTGTATTTAATTTTATATTATTTTTAAGTTTTTATTATTAATATTTAAATTAAATAATGTCATAGAATCCTCTAAAACCTTACGAATTAAATCTTAAAAATTAATTGTATCATAATTATGAGTACTAAAAGTTTAGAAAATAACAAAATTTAAAATCTATTTAAATTATCAGATAATTATTTTTTGCTTATACAATAAATTATCATTACAATATAAAAATGATATAATTTATTCCTTGTATAAAAAGGTATGTTCTTTATAGGTAAAAAAATGATAAAAAAATTCTTATTGTCTATTCTTTTAGTTAACTTTTTTTCTTCTAATTCCTTTGCTGAAGAAAAAAAATCTACTGATGCTGATAAACCAAATATTATTCTAGGCGGTTTTTTTGATACAGAATATAACTTCCCACTAGGTAAAGACATATTTTTTGATCAACGTAGAATCGGGGTTAAGTTAAAAGGAAATTTTAATAAAAGATTATCATTTAATACACAAGTAGAACTTGAACATGGTGGATTATGGGATGGAAATAAAGACGGAGAAATAAAAGTAAATAAAGCTTTTTTAGATTTTAAATTATTTGATTGGTTAGGATTTAGAAGTGGTGTTTTTCTCTTACCTTTAGGAAACACAAATCTTTTATATGATCCATCAAAAAGAGAAACAACCTCTCTTTCTTTATTTAGTAGATATATGGTTCCTGCGGCTTGGATAGAACCTGGTCTTGGTTTTTTTGGAGAAGTTTCACCAACAAACACTTGGAAAATTAAATATGATTTTTATGTAACACAAGGGCTTACAGATGATATAGATGATGAAGAAGGTTTAAAAGATTCAAAACCATTCCTTTTTAATGACAATAACAATAATAAAGCTTTATCCGGAAAAGTATCATTTATACCATTTAATAATTTAGAAGTAGGTCTATCAACTTATTTTTGTAAATTTGATAAAAACAATGACAAATATTTAGGTATGGGTGTAGGTGATTTTAAATATACGTTAGGTGATTTAGAGCTTTTAGGTGAAGGTAGTTTTGTTTCCATAACACCAGCAGAAGTAAAAGATAATAATGGTAAAGTAGTTGCAATTGTAAAAGGGCCTATGTTTGGCTATACTTTAGAAACAAGATATAGATTACGTCCAGAATTTCTTAAAATGAGTTTTTTAGGTAAAGATTTTGAAAAACCAACAATTACTCTTTTTGGTCGTTTTGACCAAACTGACGGAGATATGACTATTTTAAATCAATATGACAAACTTCAAGGAACAATTGGATTTAATTATAGACCAATTGAAAGTGTTGCTTTTAAATTTGAATATCAACATAATATAAATACAGAAGCTTTAATTAGAAATGATTCTACAAAACAAAAATTAGGAAATCAACTTATTGGTTCTGTTGCAGTAGGTTTTTAGATGTAGGGAACGTTTTAAAAACGTTCCTAAACAAACACATTGAATAATTTATTGTATTTAAGAAAATCTATAATAATATGATTTATAATTTTTCTTCATCTTAGTAAAAATATCACAGATTAATAAAAACCTTATTGATAAAATTCAGCTCAAATAAATGTTTGGTGTTAGCCTTAGATGCTGTATGAAAATATAAAAGGGCTGATTGAAGAAAAGTTTTCCGAGAATTATTTTACGGAAAAACAAAAGATCAGTGCTTTTGATAAATGGGATAAAATATACCCATTAGTTGACTCTTTTTTATTGAGCGATGATATTATTTATCTTGCCTCTATTTCCTTTTTTGTTTTTGATGAGTTTAATGAAACTAGAAATTTTAGGCATATTGCAGATGATTTTGAGATAGATCCTAAAGTTCTTGCATTAAAAGTAAAAGAAATAGCTCCTTATTTTAATGATCACGAACCAATTCAAAATGTCTTAAAAAAAGGTCTTTTGATTAATGAAAAAAGCAGAAAACAAACTAAAGATTCAAAAATCATAAGTGATGAAACCTTTATTATTTCAATAAAGCATTTCAAAGCTTTTATAGCATCTATCTTTCCAGAAAAAGATTTTTTTGAAATAAAAACCTTTATAAAACTTTTTAATTTAAACCTTTCCATGTCTGGCTATAATATTTCCCTCTCTGAACTTGAAAAAAAATTTGGAGATCTTTTTATTCATCTATCTTTTGAACCTAAAAAAGGTAGAGAACCAGATAAATTTGTAAATTTAAAAGATAGATTTGGTAATTATGAGCCTTATACACTAATAAAATTAGGGGAATAATATGTCGCAAAGAATAGAAAATAAAGAATGCCGTTCTGTTATAAAAGCTCTAAAATCTGGATTAGTTCCTTCAGATGGAATAGAAAGAATAGCAGTAGGAAGAGAAGATATTATAAAACAACTTAAAATGGATTTTGATGATGTTTCAGATGCTTCTTCAGGTTTTAAGTTTTATGGTGGTGATTATGGAAGTGGAAAAACTTTCATGTGTAATTTAATAAAAAATGAGGCATTCAAAAAAGATTTTATTGTTTCTTTTGTAAATATTGATCCAAGAGAATTACCAATGAATAGAACTGAAAAAATCTATACCAAAGTAATAAACGGAATTAGAACAAAAGACCATAAAAATATTCCTGCATTCGATTTTATTCTTCAAGAATGGCTTTTTAAATTAGAAGTAAAAGTACAAAGAGAACACAATTTAGACCCATTAAATAACAAAGATAGAGAAAAAATAAAAGAACATATCTCTAATGAAATAAATAATGAACTTGAAAAAATAAGACATTTTGATTCTTCTTTATCAAATGCTATAAGAGGATATTATGAAGCTGTCAGAAAACAAAATAAAGAAATAGAAACATCTGCATTAGGATGGATAAAAGGTGAATCGAATATACTTGCAAAACATAAAGCAAAGTTTAATGTAAAAGGTAATATCGATAAAGATAATGCTGTCAATTTTTTAAAATCTATAACTCAATTAATGATAAATATTGGATACAAAGGTTTAATTATAATTTTTGATGAGCTTGAACTAATTAGAAATGTTAGACAAGATCTTAGAAATGCAGCTTATGAAAATATTAGATATTTATGTGATCTAACTGCTTCTAATGAACTTCCTTATACTTATCTTGTTTTTGCAGGAACTGAAGACATTTATCAAGATGAAATGAAGGGCATACCTTCTTATCAAGCATTATATTCAAGAATAAAAAGTGATAATACAAATAAATCAAAAATAAAAGATCTTCGTGCTTCATTAATTTACTTAGATAATTTTGATGAAAAAAGATTAAAAGAAGTAAGCCGAAAAGTAATAAAAGTTCATGAAACTGCCTATGATTGGAAAGCAGAGAATATCGATGAAGATGTTATAGACTGTTTAATAGATAGAGTTGCTAATAAATTTGGTAAAATATCATCAGTCCCAAGAGGTTATCTAAAAGCATTGGTTGATTTACTTGATATATCAGAACAAAATCAAGATTTTCAGCCAGAAAGGGATTTTATTAACTCCTCTAAAATAGAAGAAGAGCTTCTTAAAATTCAAGAAATAGAAAAATTAGATCCTGCGTTAGTTGAATTTTAAAATAAAAAACATTAAATTTATCTTTAATTGTGATGTAGTGTTTATAAATTTTTAGTATTTTGTTATAATATTAGTTCATATAAAATTTGCCTTATTTTTTGGTAGAAGTAATTATGTCAGACAATCAGTTTTATTTGAAAGTATGGGGAGCAAGAGGTAGTATTCCTACACCTGGTCCTAAAACCCTTAAGTATGGCGGAAATACATCATGTCTTGAAGTTAGATGTGGTAAAGAGTTATTGATATTTGATGCTGGTACAGGTATCAGAGAATTGGGCGTTGCATTAAGAGCAGAAACAGCTCCTGTAAATGCTAATATTTTCTTTTCTCACTTGCATTGGGATCATATACAAGGATTTCCATTTTTCACTCCATTTTATGGTCCAGGAAATGAATTTAATCTTTATGGTGAAAGAAAAACTGACGAAGATCTTGAAACTATTTTATCAAAACAAATGAAGTATCCTTTTTTTCCTGTTCCTATTCCTAAAAGTCCTTCTAAAATTACGTTTAATGATTTAAAAGAAAATCAAGAAATAACAATAGGTGATATAAAAGTTACTTCTTATAGAGTTAATCATCCTGATGGTTGCCTTGCTTATAGAGTTGATTATGCTGGGAAATCTATTGTTTATGCAACTGATACTGAACATACTGGAGAGATAGATAAAAACTTAGTAAAAGCCTCTCAAGATTCTGATATTTTTATATATGATTGCAACTATACTGAAGAAGAATATCAAATGAGAAAAGGTTGGGGGCACTCAACTTGGAATGAAGGTTTAAAAATAATTAAAGAATCAGGTGCTAAAAAATTAGTTTTATGGCATCATGACCCAATGCATGATGATAATTTTATTGCTAATCTTGAAAAAACTGTTCAAGAGCAATTTCCTTCCACTGAAGCAGCTGAAGAAGGTAAAATAATTAGAGTAATTTAGTTTTAAAGTACTAACTGAATTTTGTTACTTTTTTTTTATAATAATTTTTTTAATGACTTTCTTTAAAACTTCAAAAGATTGTATATTTAATAGATAAATATTATAATTGAAAATTGAATAGTTTTTACTTTAATGCTCCATAATGATTTAGTAAAAATAGTTCATTTAGTAACTGATAGAATTTCTACTGATATTGAACTTGAAAATAATAAACTTTCTGAATATCTAATATTTATCGCTGTTATGTAAAATTAAAATGATTTAAAATTATCAGATTTTTAATCAATAAAAGGTAAAATTAAACATGAAAAAAATATTAAAAAACTCATTTCTTTTTTTTCTTTCTTTAATTATTTTATCTTGTTCAATTATTGAAAATAAAATTGTAAAAATTTCTCCTAACTCGGAATTAACTCCTAACAGGTAGTAATGATAAAAAAGCATTACCTGAAGTTGTAAAAAAAGGTTTTAATTCATTTTCTGCTCCAAAAGTTTATGCAGAAATAGCTGGTATGAATCATTATGCTTGGACAGATAATTTTACTAAAGAGGAATTAAGTGCAGATGGCAAAATAGACAGGGATCTTCAAAATATAAGAAAAAATGCTTTAAATATTATTGATATATGGATAAAAGCTAAAATATTTAATGAACCTGAGTCTATTAAAATTATAAATGAAAATAACTAATATTTAAACTTTTAACATATTAGAATTTATTAATTCAATAATTCTATTACTATTTTCTTCTTTATTAATAAAAAAATGATCATCGGAAAAGTTATACATATTAAAATTTAAATTTGTATAATCACTCCACTGTAAAATTTCTTCATCTGTGATAAGATCATTTTCAGCAAAAAAAACGGTTATTGGACAATCTAATTTATTTCTAGAATTATTAAAAGAATAATTTTCAAAAACTTTAAAATCAGCTTTTAGTATAGGCAATAAAATATCTGATAAAACCTGATTTTTTAATATTTTTTTTTGTATATTAGAAAAATTCATTATTTCTTCTTTAAATTTTTCGTCTGATAAATCACTTATATTTTTATTTTTTAGATGCGGAGGCTTAATAGCTGATAGAAAAATATGAGATGGTGGATTATAACCTTCTTCAATGATTTTAAAATAGAGTTCATAAGCAATTAGTCCACCCATACTATGACCAAATATAGCATAAGGCAAATTTGTTATTTGCTCTTCAATAATTGTAAAAATATCATTAACTGCCTGATCAAAAGTTAGATATAAAGGTGTTTTATATCTTTTACCTCTACCTGCCAACTCTACAGGAAACAATTCAAAATTTATATCAAGAAATTTATGCCATGAGTTATATATTATTGAAGAGCCTCCAGCATAAGGTATACAAAATAAATTTTTCTTTTTCATTTCTTTATTTTCTTTTGGTCTAACAAAAAACTTTATTAGTTTTATATCTATAAATTTAATTATATTAATGAGTGCTTACTAAATTGCTGACTGAATTTTGTATTTTATATAATTAAGGAATATTATTTTTAATAATTAAAGGTAGGTATAAAGTAATACTAGTTCCTACTCCAAGTTCTGATTTAACTTCAATTGTTCCCTGATGTTTTTCAATAATACTATAAGTAATTGAAAGTCCCATACCTTTTCCATCTCCAACATCTTTAGTGGTGAAAAAAGGATCAAAGATTTTATTTTTTATATTTTCAGGTATACCAATTCCATTATCTCTAAACTCTATTCCTAAAAATTCTTCTTTGTCAGAATTATCCTTTTTGAGAAAAGTTTTAATAATCAGTTTTCCTAGAGTTTCAGAATTGGTTTTATCCTGTTTTATTTGTATAGCTTGACATGAATTAATAATAATATTCATAAATACCTGATTAAGTTGGGCTGGATAACATTCAATCATTCTTTTTTCCTGAAAATCTGTTACGAATTCTACTCGCTTACTATATTGAACCTTAATTAATCTAAGAGTACTCATAATACTTTCAATAATATCAACTCTTTTTTGTTCAGCTTCGTCTAATCTTGAAAAAGATCTTAAATCCTGAACAATATTTTTAATACGAGCACTTCCCTGACTTATATCACCTAAACGGGTTTCAATTTTTTCAAAATGATGACTAAACATCTCAACAAATTTTTGGTCTGCATCATCACCAGCAAGTTCAAAGATAAAACGTTTTAAATCATTTATATCAGTTTGAAGATTATGGGCAATACCATTAACAAAATTAGTGGGATTATTTATTTCATGTGCAACACCAGCAACTAATGTATTTAAACCAGACATTTTTTCTGATTGGATCAGATGGAGTTGAATTTTTTTTAATTCTTCCATTGCTTTTTCTTGCTCATTTATTTCATTTTGCAACTGAACATTTTTAAATACTAAATCAGAATTTGTATTATCTTCCAATGTATCAATATTTGACAGATTAAATAATTTATCTTTAAATTTTTGCATTTCTAAGGATGGTTTATCATTTAAAACTTTTTCGAGGTTTTTCTCAAGAATTAAAAATTGCTGTAAAGCCTCATTTTTACGTTTAAGGCTAACCAGTGCTTTCATTTTAAATTTGCAGGCATCTTCATAACAATTGTCAATATTAAAGAAATGGTCACTTAAATTTAATAATTTTTCAAATTGTTTTTGACTGAAATAATAATTGCTTAATTCAGTAAAGTTTTTGTAGGCAAGGTTACGATAATATTCCTGCGTACTAAAAAGCCAGCTTTCAATTTCCATACCTGCCATAAAATGACCTTTGTACAAAGATAAAGCTTCAGCCGTTTTTTCATATCTTTCTAAATTATTTTCTAAATTTCTTGCTTCATTCAGTAAAAATTCAAATTGGGCTGCATCCCACCAATAATCAATAGAAAAATTAAAACTATATAAGTTATTCTTAAATTGAATAATTTCTCTATCAGTAAAAAGACTTGTAAAAACATCTCTTAGCCTTTTAATTAAAACGTGGAAAGCTGAACGAGTTTTATCACCCTCAGGAAAAAATATATTACAAATCTGTTCTTTAGTTGCACCGTTTTTATTTAGGAGAAAATATATAATTAGCAACTTTGTGTTTTTACCAAACCAACCTTTTTGAGAAATTGTTTTTTCATTTTTATTTATTGCTAGACCACCAAAACTAAATATTTTTAATGGATTCTCGTGAACTATAGAAATTATTTTAGATTCTTGAGACTGAATATTTAGTTTTTCTGCTAAGACAAAATAATTATTTTCTTTAATAAGTAGAAAAGCTAAATTTTTAT
>JBBTGK010000322.1:0-6711 GCA_038060635.1 Cyanobacteriota bacterium
GGAAGAATTTGAATTAACTAAAAAAATTATTTTAAAAATTAATTTCTTTTTCAGAATTAAATAAAGTAGCATACATCCTTGCTATACCAATATTTGACTTACCAAGAGCATTTTCGACATTTTTTATAAAAGTGGAAAAATACAACCAAGATTCATACATTTCTTTTAATGTATTTATTGATTCTTCTCCATTAGTTTTTATAAATTCATTTAATGCAAAACCAACTCCAAACCACCCAGGTAAAACAAGTCTTGTTTGCATCCAACTAAATACCCAAGGAATAGCTCTTAAATCTTTTAATGACTGAGTATTATTTCTTTTAGATGGGCGACTTCCTATATCAAGATTAGAAATTAAATCAATAGGAGTAAAAATTTGAAAGTTTTTTATAAAATCAGGTTTTGAAATAAATAATTGATAATTATCGAAACTAAATTTATTTATTTCTTCCATAACATTATGCCATTTTTTTTCTTGAGGTAAAGAAATATTTGAAAAAGAACTACTTTTATAACTAGCAATAAAAACTGCATTTATTATTTGCTCAATAGTTCTTAATGCTACTTCTTTATATTGATATTTAGTCGAAATCATTTCACCTTGTTCTGTGATTCTTATTTTTCCATTTACTGTTCCTAATGGTTGAGCCAGAATTGCTTCATTTGCAGGACCACCACCACGACCTATTGACCCTCCACGACCATGAAACATTCTAAAATCAATATCGTATTTATCACAAATTTCTTTTATATTTATTTGTGCCTTATAAAGTTCCCAATTTGAAGTAAGAATACCACCATCTTTTGATGAATCTGAATAACCAAGCATAACTTCTTGGAAATTTTTTCTTGATTTTAGTGCATTTTTATAACAATCTGTAGTAAATAATGATTCTAAAACACTTGTTATATTATGTAAATCTGAAATAGTTTCAAATAAAGGAACAATATTTAATTTTAACTGTCTTTCATTATTTTCGCCATAAGGATAAAGTCCAAATTCTTTGAATAAAAGCATTAAGGCTAAAACATCAAGTTGATCACAGCACATTGAAATTATGAAGTTTTCAAATAAGTTTTTATCAATAAATTTTAATCCCCACACAACTACTTTTATAGTTTCAATTAAATCTATTGTTGTATCAGAATATTGACATTCTTTTGAATAAAGAGGTCTTTTACTATTAATTTCATTAATTATTACTTGCTTTTTATCCTCAGAGGATAAGTTTTCCCATTCATCATTTATAACATCCACTCCTAAAAGTAATTCATATACAGCTTTATTAATAATTTCAGAATGTTGTCTAATATCCAGTTTTGCAAAATAGAATCCAAAAGTTTTTATTTTAAATAATAATGGTTCTAAATGAGATTTTATTATTGACTCTCCATTATTTAAATTTAATTGTTCTGTAATAGTTTTTATATCTTAGTAAAATTCATCTGCATTTTTATAGAAAAAGCCTTCTTGATTTTCGTTGCCTGTATTATCTATAGTTTGCAATAATTTTTCAGAAATAATAGAAAGTTTTGTTCTAAATAATTCAACAGGATTTTTTATAAATTTAATACCTGCATCTTTTATAGTGAAAGACTCATAACTAAAAATATCTTTTTCAATACTTTCTTTAAATGATGTAGAAAAATTTGTTCTTACTTCACTACTACTAAGAATAGAAATTAATTCATTAATATTATTTTTATAAAGTTCTAAAATATGTTTTTTGTGTAAAATAATTGTTTCTTTAGTTATATTTGGGGTTACAAAAGGGTGTCCATCTCTATCTCCACCAATCCAAGAACCTAACATAAGTATTGGTGGTAATTCAAAATCATCTGGTAAAATATTTTGAAAAGCATATTTAAATTTATTATGTAAATCTCCTATTGTTTCATAAAAAACATAATCAAGATAAAATAATCCTGTTTTTACTTCATCCATTACTTGTATTTTTTTTGATCTAACATCTTGTGTTTGCCAAATAGAAGTTATTTCTGATTTTATTTTTGATAAAATAACACTTTTTTCAAAAGGAGTAATATTTTTATCATCTAATTGCAATAATAAAGTAAATAAACGTCTATTTTTTTCTAAAAGAGTTCTTCTTTTTGCTTCTGTTGGATGTGCAGTAAGTGTTGGAACAATTTCAACTGAACTAATAAATTTAGTAAAAGTATCAATATCTTCTTTTTTTACGTTTAATTTATTACCAAGATCAATAAGTGAATCACTTTTACTTCTATTTAATTCATATTCTCGTATTCTTCTTGCTCTATGTACACTTTCTGCCAAGTTTACTAAAAGAAAATAGGTTGTAAAAGCTCTCACTAATAATTCTAATTCATGGTTACTTTTTCCAGAAATAAGCTCATTTAATTTTTTAAAAAGTTCATCATAATTTTTTTCATTCATATCAATTGATGTTAAACGAACTTCTTCTTCTAATTCAAAAAGCCACTTACCTTCTTGCTCATTTATAACTTCACCTAATAAAGTACCAAGAAATTTTATATCTTCCTTAAGTTTTTGAATATTTGGGCTATTAATAATTTTCATCGTATAGTTTTTATCATAAAATATTTTTTAATTATATAGTATTTAATATTGCTATATCTAGTTGTAATATAAATATAAAAATATCTTTAAATAACAAGAAAAAAAATTGACCTTCAGAATTAATATCTAAAAATCAACTTTTTTATTAAATCAAATCCCCCTATTAACAGGGACATTTTTTAATTATTTGTAAATTACTGTCGTAAGATAGTCTTTTGCATTAGCTCTGAAAAGATTATCCATTGTATCTTTATATTCATGATAGAATCTTGAATGTTCTTCTTTAGGGAAGTCACTAAATTCTATTGCAGAAGCAATAATATCTTCAAAATGTTTATCATAGAACTCAATCATTTGGTCTTCAAGTCCTTTAAAGTTTTCTTCACAGAATTCTTCAAAATCTTGAACATCAAAATATTCTTCACTTAAAGCATTATACATTTCAAATTTTTTCTCTTGAGAAATAGTAGAATCATTTAAAAAGTTCAAATATCTATCTTGTTCTAAATCTCTTCTCATATTTTTCTTTGTAACTGCACAATAAGAAAACCATTTTGTTAAAGCACATATTACCCAAGGGAAATGAACGTGTAATGAAGTAAAATTACTATCAGGACAAGCATTAGCAAAATCTATTGGAGATATTTTATCATCTTTTATTAATGCTTCAAAAGAGTTATAAGTCCATCTCATATATGAATTTATAAATTTAACATAGCTAGAAAGTCTATGAAAAATATCTTTGTCAAGTTTTAATTTTTCTTTGCTATAGTGTTCATGTAAAGGAGCTTCTGGAACAAATCTCATAGGTAAAATTTGTGGTCCAATTGCCATACATCTAACGAATGTTTCATAATTTTCAATAGCTTCTTGAACATGGAATGCTCTTCCACCAGTTTCTGTATCATATTTTTGATATAATTCTTGTAATGAATCAATTTTGAAAACATCACTACCACCACCACCAAAGGCTTTTTTAAGGAAAACAGGAAATTTATTTTCAAAAACTTGTTCAACAGTTTCTTTTATATAATTACCATGATAATAGAAATCTTCTCTTAATTTTTGACTTTTACCTTTAAAAGATTGAGCTCTGCTTAAATCAGAATTTACTTTTTTCCAATCAGTTGTACTTCTACTAGGATCAAAACCAAATTTTGTATATTTAACAATTAATTCTTGTTGATATTGCCACATTTCTTGTTTATGTTGAGCTTCAGTATATGGGTAAAACTGAGGTAGTAAAACGGTTTTAGGAAAATAATCTTTAGGATGAATTGCTCTTGCCATTAAATCATAAGTACTATGTTTATCATGATTATTAAATGACATACTATTATTAACTTCTTCAACTTGAGAGTTCATAGCTTGTTGTGCCCAACATTTGTAATAATCATTCCAATGAATTGATCTATCAACTAAAAGATCTGCTTCATTATTAAGGTTTTGACCACAAACAATAGGTTTTGCTATTACTCTAGTTAATTCTATTTTGTATTCTTTGCCTTTATATTTTAATGTTTTATCTAAAAACTCATTAAATGTTTTCATAGCAACTCTCATACTCCAGTCGTGAGAAGCCATAAGAGCTATTTTTTTTGTTTCCATAACTTACCTTCTTAATTTAGAATTATAAATTTAGATATATTTTACCAAAATTACTATACGATTTTATTTTATAAATTCTATAAAATCAAGTAATATTTACATCTTTTATTTTTATTAATAATACATTGAAGATATGATTTTATTTTAGTATCTAATTAAATTCATTTGGGTTTTTTGTCATATAATTTTAAAATAAAAATATGCTATATTGTATGCCTAATTCCTTAAATTATTTTATTAGATATTTTGAGCAGTTATAAATAAAATTTTTAATTTTACTTGGTAAAAAATAGAGTTGATTAAATGAAAGCAAGGTTATATTTTTTTCTAATCGTATCATTATTGATACTTATAGAGTATATAGGTTATTTTCTTTCAAGAGGTTATTCAGTAATGATAACCTGTATAATAGCATTGGCACTTAATTTATTTTATACAATAATGGTAAAAATAAAATACAAAAAAAGAATGCCTCCTCATGCACCAAATTATAGACCATTTGTAACAGTTATTATTCCTGCAAAAAATGAAGGTAAAGTAATTGAAGCAACCGTTAGAGAAATGATGAAGTTAAAATATCATACTTCTGATGGAAACCCCAATTATGAAATGATGGTTATTGATGATGCTTCTACAGATGATACTTTAGCAAAATTAGAAGAGCTTCAAAAAGAATATCCAAATTTAAGAACTCATCACAGAGAACAAGTAAAAAATCCTAATAAAGCAAAAGTACTTAATGATGTTTTTCCTAAATGTAATGGAGAAATTCATGCTATTTTTGATGCAGATGGAAGAGTTGAACCTGATTTTTTGGAAAAAATAATACCTTATCTTTCAGAACCAGAAGTAGGTGGTGTTCAAGCACAAAAAAGAATTTCAAATGAAACTTTAAGCGATCTTACTGCGGCTCAAGATGATGAGCTAATTATGCTGATGTCAATATCAAGAAATCAAGATCTTGCCGATGGAGCAGTTGATATGAGAGGTAACGGTATGATTGTAAAAAGAGATGCTGTAAAAGCCTCTGGTATGTGGAATGAAAATGCACTTACAGAAGATTTGGATATGAGTACTAGATTACAACTTAATAATTGGTCAGTAAGATATTGTGCTGATATAGTAGTAAAAGAAGAAGCTGTAACAACTGTTTTAGCTTTATACAAACAGAGAAAAAGATGGGCAGAAGGTGGAATAAGAAGATATTTAGATTATATGCCTCAATTTTTTAAACCAAATATGTCTATTATAAAAAAACTTGATATGTTTTCATTTTTCTTTACTTTTTATTTTCCAATTTGGTTTTTTATTGGTCTTCTTTTTAGTATTTTTGGTAGTCTTTTAACAGGGGAATTAAAAATTGCAGTAGTAATATATTTAACAGCTATTTTAGCTACTATTTTAACAATAAATACATTTGTTGGTCTAAATCAAGCTGGAATAAAGAAAAAAAGACGTTTGATTTATAGAACAGGAAGAAGTTTAATTTTTAATATGCATTGGATGTTTATTATTCCAATAATAAGCTTTAGAATACTTTTTTCTTGGAAACAAGCCGAATGGGGTAAAACAGAACATGGTGGGCATGAAAACAACTAATTATATTGTAAAAATATCTTTTATTTTTGTTTTATTAATTACTTTTTCTGGAAACAAAAAATTAGAAGATGAAAATTTAGATGTAAAAACGATAATAAAAAAAATTATAGAAACGGATCAAAAAAATACTTTATTAACTGCAGTGGTTTCTACATATTCAAAAGGTTATTATCATTTAGGAAAAAAAACAGATAAATTAATAGAAAAAAAAATGTCTGGTAGAATAACCACAAAAAAACCAAAAATGATTTTATTCAAGGTTTTGGAAACAGATGATAAAATGGCTAAAGATTCAACTCTTTTGTATACTGGAGGAAAAGATGTTAAAATCAAACCAGGTGGCATTTTTAGGTTTATGACTATTACATATAAAATAGATGATCCTATTTTTCTAAACTCTAGAAATCATAAGTTTACATTTGATGGTTTAACAGGTGTAAAAGATCCTTTATCAAAAGTTGAATTGATAGGAACTTCAGAAGTAAATAATAGAAAAATTTACATGCTAAAAGTTGTTTCTCCAACAAAAGCAGATCCTGAAATAACACATGAAATTTATAAAGTTGATGCAAAAAGTTTTGTTGTTTTATCAATAAGAATGTTTGTAAATACTGATTTAGTTAGCGAATATTCTATAAAAGATATTAATACAAATATTCAAGATAGTCCTGAACTTTTTAAGTTATAAAATAAATCTAAGATTACTGGGAACTCTTTTTGTAGCAATAAAAAAATATACAAATAAAAAAGACAAAAGTATTATTATAAAAATAAATCTAATTCTTTTGTCTTTAATAAAAATTTCTAAAAAACTAATTATTTAAATAATCAGTAACATATTGCTCTAAAATATTTAATGGTAAAGCACCATTTCTAAGAATAACATCATGAAACTCTCTGATATCAAAATCTTCTTTTTTAGCATCAATAAACTTTTGTTTTAA
>JBBTGK010000323.1:0-6976 GCA_038060635.1 Cyanobacteriota bacterium
TAGAAAAAGCAACACAAATTGCTAATATTATTTTATTCATTTTTTTTATCATAATACCTAACTCACCTTAATGAGTAATCAGTGATGAGTAATAAGTAATGAGTAATGAGTAATGAGATGTCTTTTTCTATCTTATTACTTTTCACTTTTCACTTTTCACTTCTTACTTCTTACTTATTACTTCTTTCACTTTTTACTATTGTACTACTGAACTGTTACAGCCCCATTTGTTAAACCATTAGTTCCTGCTGTAGTTGTTGTTGTACTATCAATTTGAGCACCAATAGCATCTAAAAGACTTGCTGTTATTGATAATGAAGTTGTTGTACTAACTGCAAGTGTTGTTGGGTCAACTCCAACACCAGAAGATGAAACTGTCAAAGATGGTGCGGTTGTTAATGTATCTAAAGTCCATGGTGTCCCTGGTGCTTTATTTATTACGGCACTTCCAGAATCTTTTAAAACAACGCCAACAAAATATTGATTTGTTGCTAACCCAGGCACTCCTTTAAATAAAAGGCTAATACTTCCTCCTGTTTTTGCTATTGAAGTTGCACCAGTAAAAGATTTTAATACATTTGCATTTGCAACTCCTAATGGATTACTTCCTGCTGTTGGTGCAGATGTTAAACTAAGTAAATAAACATCAACTTTTGCAATATCAGTTAATTTTTTTTCTACAGCTCCACTAACACTAGCTTTGGTTTTAAATCCATCTGATATTTTTACATCTATTTTAAACTCAGCACCACCTTTTGTTCCCATATCTGCTTCTAAAATATTATTTTTAGCTGATATTTCAGATATATCTACATTTTTTAATTGATTTGAATTATTAACATTTGAAGCAACTCCACAAGAAGCTAAAAATATTGTTGTTAACGATAATACTATTTTTTTCATTTTTCTTTCCTTATAAATTACACAACGTAAGTAAAAAGTTATGAGTGAGAAGTGATGAGTAAAAAGGAATTATTGATGAAATCTATTGTTTTATCTCATTACTTTTCACTTCTTATCCCTACTGAGCTACAATACCTGCCGCAGTAAGAGCATTAGTACCAGCCGTTGCTGTTATTGTACTATCAACTTGAGCTCCAAACGCATCTAAAAGATTTACACTTATTGATAATGCAGTTGATGTACTAACTGCAAGAGTTGTTGTATTCACTCCAATCCCTGATGAAGATACAGCTAAAGCTGGTGCGGTTGTTAATGTATCTAAAGTCCAAGGTGTACCAGGGGCTTTATTTATTACATTATTAGCAGAATCTTTTAAAACAACACCTACAAAGTACTGATTAGTGGCTAAACCAGGTACATTTTTAAATAAAACATTGAAACTAGCACCTGTTTTTGATAAAGCAGAACCACCTGTAAAACTGGTTATAACATTTGCATTTGCAACACCCAAAGGATTACTTCCCGCTGTTGGTACAGAAGTTAAGCTAAGTAAATAAACATCAACTTTTGAAATATCAGTTAATTTTTTTTCTACAGCTCCACTAACACTAGCTTTGGTTTTAAATCCTTCGGTAAGATTTATTTTTGCACTAAATTGTACTCCAGATTCTTTTCCTAAATCTACCAAAATAGTATTAGAATCTTGATTTGATATTTTTATTTTATCAGAATCAATTTTATTAATTCCTGTTTCTCCAAAAGAACAAGAGGCTAAAATCAATGTACTTGTTATCAAAATTATTTTTTTCATTTTTTTCCTTTTCTTAACTCACCATAAATTCTTCGCGTACCCGCTCACCCTCTCTTTGTCAACAGAGAGGGGAGAAGGAATTTACTTACTATAAACCAAAAAAACTTTTTATCCTGTTCAGAATAGTTCGGCTACCGCCTCAGGGTGAGTTATTGTATCGTAACCCCAGCCCCAGTAAGACCATTTGTACCAGCAGTAGATGTTGCAGTAGTATCAATCTGAGCGCCAACAGCATCTAAAAGATTTGTTGTTACTGTTAAAGCTGTAGTTGTACTAACCGCAAATGTTGTATTATTTACACCAACGCCTGAAGATGAAACTGCCAAAGATGAGGATGTTGCTAATGTATCTAAAGTCCATGGAGTAGTAGGAGCTTTATTAATAACATTATTAGCAGAATCTTTTAAAACAACACCTACAAAGTACTGATTAGTAGCTAAACCAGGTACTCCTTTAAAAAGAAGTGTAAAACCAGTTCCACCATCTGTTTTTGCTACTCCAGTAAAAGATTTAATAACATTAGCATTAGCAACACCTAAAGGGTTACTACCTGCTGCTGGTGCTGAGGCTAAACTAAGAAGATATACATCTGCTTTTGCAATGTCTGAAAGTTTTTTTTCTGCTGTCCCATTAACATTAGCTTTAGTCGTAAAACCTTCTTTTATATCTATTTTTACTTTAAATTCTGCTCCATTTTGTGTACCTAAATCTGCCAAAATAACATCCTCTACATTTTGTTTAGATAATTCTATTTTAGATTCTTTTAATTGAGAAACTATAGTATTTTTTGTAGTTTCAGTTTTTTTTAAATTTTTTTCAATACTTATTTCAGTAGTTGTACTAGAACAACTTACTAATGTAAAGATTGTTACAATGCTCAAAATTTTTTTCATTTTTTTACTCCGAAAAACAAAATATTAATTTGCTGTTACAGCAGGTATAGAAGCTGAATTTCCATTTATAATAGTTATGTCAGAATCTACTGATGCTTTAGCATCATCTAAAAGACTTAGTGATAAAGATAAATCTGTTGTTGTAGAAACAACTAATGACGCATTTATAGAAACTCCACTAGAAGTAACTGAAAGATTTGGGAGTGTTGCTAAAGTATTTCCTCCCCATGCGGAAGAAGGTGGTTTATTTATTACAACATTTCCAGAATCTTTTGAAACTACAGCTACAAAATATGAATTGCCTGTATTATTTGCTGGTAAATTATTAAAAAGTATATTGAAAGAAGAAGATTTTTTAGCAACCCCAATTTGACTAGCTTTTACATTAGCATTTGCAGTACCTAAAGGGTCACTCCCTGCTGATGGAGCTGAAGCTAATTCTAATAGATAAATATCAAATTTAGAAATATCTTTTGATGTTTTTATTAATCCTCCAGATGCCGATTTTGTTGTAAAATTTTTATCTAAGATATTAATTTTGGTTAAAAAACTAGCCCCTTTTTTATCACTTACATTTATTGTATATGTATTTTCTGCATTAGATATAAATCCTTTTTCAGCTTTTTCTACACTATATTTTAAGTTTTCAGTATTTATTTTTGGTTGACTCATACAACCTGTAAACAGTAAAAAACTTGTTAATATTATTATTTTTTTCATTTGTTTAATTACCTTTTAATTACTAATACTATAGACCTACTAATTTTAATAAAGAATTATTATCATCAATTGTATATAAATTACTCGATGAATCCATAAATAAAGTAGTAGGAAACCTTAATGATAAATTAGTTGCTTTTTTAGTTATAGATGTATCTCCATAAATAGGGCCAGTGGTAGAATTTCCTGCAATAACTTTAATTTTACCCGCAGTATCTATTTTTTCTATTAATTGAGTGTTTTGATCGGCTATATAAATATTATTTGAACTATCTATTACTATACCTTGAATGTTTTCAATCCTAACATTAGTAGCATTTTGAGTACCAGAAGTATTAGGTAAAGAAATAGTAGTTGATGTTCCTGCTCCTGCAATAACTTTAATTTTGCCCGCAGTATCTATTTTTACTATACCTCTACCAAAATCAGACGTGTATATATTTCCTGTTGAATCTACTTTTAATTTAGTTGGTGTTACCAATTTAATATCAGTTGCATTTTGAGTTCCACTTGTATTTGCTGTACCATCAGAAGAACCACCTGCAATTACCTTTATTTTCCCAGCAGTATCTATTTTTTCTATTAAATTATTTAAACTATCTACAATATAAACATTATTTAAACTATCCATTCCAATTCCATTTGGATTATTTAACTTAATATCAGTTGCATTTTGAGTTCCACTTGTATTTGCTGTACCAACAGAAGAACCACCTGCAATTACCTTTATTTTCCCAGCAGTATCTATCTTTTGTATTAAATTACTAGAGACACTACTTATATAAATATTATTAGAACTATCTACAAAAACATCATTAAAAATACCTAAGTTAACATCAGTAGCATTTTGGGTACCTAATGTATTAGGAGTTTCTGTGCCACCACCCGCAATAACTTTAATTTTCCCGGCAGTATCTATTTTTTCTAATTCTGAATTAGAAGAATCAAGAATATAAATATTTCCTGTACTATCTGCAAAACCAGATTTAACTTTATTAGAGCTAATTCCAAAATTAATATTAGTAGCATTTTGAGTTCCGCTTGTATTTGGTACTAAAGTTGTTCCACCAATAATAGCTTTTATTTTACCCGCAGTATCAATTTTATCTATACTACCAGATGCTTTAGTAATATATAAATTTCCAGCACTATCTATTCCTACTCCCAAAGGTGCATTTAAAGAAATATCAGTTGCATTTTGTGTCCCACTTGTATTTGCTATATTAGAAGAAGATGTAGTAGAATTACCAGCGAGTACTTTAATTTTCCCAACAGTATCTATTCTATATATAATATTGGAAGAATTACTAGAAAAATATATATTACTGGCCGAATCTAATTCTAAATCTTGTGGAAAAAGTAATTTAACATTAGTAGCATTTTGAGTTCCGCTTGTATTTGCCGTACCAGCAGAAGAACCACCTGCAATAACTTTAATTTTACCCGCAGTATCTACTTTTTCTATTAATCCATTAGCTGTATCTGAAATATAAATATTTCCTACAGTATCTACGGATAAACCGTTTGGGTCAGTTAATGTAACATTAGTAGCATTTTGAGTTCCGCTTGTATTTGGTTTCAATAATGGTGAAGTTTGGCCACCTGCAATAACTTTAATTTTACCCGCAGTATCTATTTTACCTATAATACCAGCAACTGAAAAATAAATATTTCCGCTATTATCTAAAGCTAAATTTCTAACTCCAAATAAATTAGCACTGGTAGCATCATTAGTTCCGCTTGTACCAATATTTACACCACCAACACCAGCACCAGCAATAACTTTAATTTTACCCGCAGTATCTACTTTTTCTATTATGTTATTAAAAGAATCTGCAATATAAACATTCCCTGCACTATCCATCTCTAATCCTTTAGGTCCTGATAAGCTAACATCAGTAGCATTTTGAGTTGCTATATAATTTGCCGTAGCTGGTAAAGAAAGAGAGTTTCCTACAACTATTGATATTCTTCCTGCTGTATCTATCTTTTCGACCATATTTCTGGATGTGTTTGAAATATAGATATTCCCACTATTATCTATTTTTATTCCAAAAGGTTGACTTAAAATAACATCTGTACCAAAAGATGGGTAGTAACCACCAGCTATAACAGAAGCATCAAGATTAAAATTTATACTATTAGCAATAGCACCACCTGTACCACCATTATTAATACCAATATTACTAGAAAGTTTTGCTCCTACAGCATCTAAAAGAGGTAAGCTAAGAGTTAGTGCCGTAGTAATACTTACAACTAAAGCATTGTCTACACTTACTCCTGTGCCTGTTATTCTTATATTTGGTGCATTTGTTAAAGTGGCTCCTGTCCAAGGCGTAGTAGGAGCTTTATTTATAGCATTTCCAGCGGTATCTTTTACTACTATTCCTACAAAATAAGATTTACCTGTATTATTTGTTGGTAAACCTTTTAAAAGTATATTAAACCCTGTTCCACTATCTGTTTTTGCTACATCAGTAAAGGATTTAAAAACATTAGCATTAGCTGTTCCAAAAGGATCAGTACCTGCTGTAGGAGCTGATGAAAGTTCTAAAACATACACATCAACTTTTGAAACATCAGTTAATTTTTTTTCTGCAACACCATCTGTATTTGCGGATATTTTAAAAGAGCTAGCTTCTGAAAAAGATAAATTAATTCTTAAATCTGCACCTTTTTCACTTACAGTCAAAAAATTAGTATCTTGCCTTACTACTCCATTTATATTGACCTCTTGAAGTTGAGATACAACATTTATTTTTTCATTAGAACTAGAAACTTTGTTTATTTGAGTGTTTGGAATATTTGGTGCACACGAAACCAACGCCATCGCTATAAACGTAGATATATATTTTTTTATTTTCACTTTTTTACCTCTTTTTCTTAACTCGCCCAAATTCTTAATAAGTAAAAAGTTAAATAGTAATGAGTGAAAAGTTAAAAGTAAAAAGATAGGAACAAATCTCTGCCTTTTTACTGATTACTCATCACTTCTCACTCATAACTTTTCACTTCTTTTCACTTTTCACTTCTTTTCACTTTTCACTTCTTCTCTCTTTTCACTTCTTCTCTCTTTTCACTCATCACTTCTTCTACTGCACATTTACGACTTTCTCTATTAAATTATTTACTTGATCTGTAATATAAACACTACCAAAACTATCTACAGCTATTCCAAAAGGAGAATTTATTTTAATATTAGTAGCATTTTGAGTTCCACTTGTATTTGCTGTACCAGAAGAACTTCCCCCTGCAATAACCTTTATTTTATCTAAAGTATTAAGTTTTGATACTAGGTTATTATTCTGCTCAGAAATATAAATATTTCCAGAACTATCTAATGCTATTCCAGAAGCACCTGAAAGACTAATATCAGTAGCATTTTGAGTTCCACTTGTATTTGCAGATCCTGCACCACCTCCTACAATACGCTTTATTTTTCCATTTGTATCAACTTTTTCAACTAAATTATTTGAAGAATCAGTAATATAAATATTTCCTGCGGTATCTACAACAACTCCAGAAGGAATATTTAAACGAATATCAGTAGCATTTTGAGTTCCACTTGTATCTGGAATTAGTGTTCCTCCCCCTCCTGCAATAACCTTAATTTTTCCATTTGTATCTATTTTTTCGACAAAATCATTAT
>JBBTGK010000324.1:0-11645 GCA_038060635.1 Cyanobacteriota bacterium
AATTACTTAGTCGATAGAATATAATCATAATTAAATTTCATTATGCTAAATATTTAAAAAATTCAAATATCAAATAATCAGAATCAATGATCATAAATTATTTAAAATCTTTGTAATATGATTGTAGAAATTATTTAGAAAAGTTATTAACTTTATTTACTAATTATAAATTAGATCAAAATATTATTCCTATTTTTGAGTTAGCTAGTAATGATAAAAATAAAGATATAAAATTTAAAGGAATTACTTTTTTATCTAGTACAAATAAAAAAAAGGATAAATATTCTGAAATTATGACTGAAATATATGACGTTATTGATAATTCAATAAAAATTACTAAAATTAAGAGTAAAGAAAAAGAATATAAAATAAAAATAGATATGCCCGCTACTTATAGCCAAAAATTATTAGATACTTTTTCTGATGGTAAACTAAATATAACTAGTTCGTATTTTTTTCGTTATTTTCTAATACCTCAAATTCCTTTATCATATTGGGAAAAAAAATTCGCCCTTACACCAAATGATATTGTTAATAATTTTATTCGTAATAATTTAGAAACTAATTTAAATGATTTATCATTCGTTGTTATAAAAGAAGAAAATAAAGAATGGGCTAAATCTTTTTTTGTTAATAAAATTAATGCAGAACATGGAATTATAAATCTTTTAGATAATGATTTTAAAGAAGAACGATTAAAAAAAATCTTAAATGAAATACCTATTGATGATATTAAAAATAAAGAATTATTAGACAAAAAAAAAGATGATTTCCAAAAATTAGATCAAAAAGAACAAAATTTATATAATTCTTATGATAAGGCAATTAATTTATATTCTATACATTTTTTTAATATATTATCATCATTTAACGAATTTCCTTATGAAACTTCAAAAAATATATTTGACAATTTTATTATTTTACTAAAATCAAAAATATATCTTAGTAGCTATAATATTTTGGTTGATAAATTAGATATTAATATTTACTCTTATATAAAAAATGAAATAGAAAAAAATAATCTTGATAGAATTCAAAACAAAGATTTTTTTGAAAATATATTTGACATAATAGAACTAAAACATAAAATGTTGGAGGACTTTAAAAAATAATGGCAGAAAAGAAAAAAACTAAAAATGAGGCTAAAGTTGAGGACGAAAAAGTAAATATACTCAGACAACATCCAGAACAAGAATTTAAACAAGAATTTGAAGAACTAGAAAAAATTGATAAAAGACAAAGACCTCCAAATTGGAAATTATCTCCTTGGGCTGTTGTTACCTATATTATGGGTGGTAAATTAGATAATGGTTTTGAAATTGTACCAAAATATATCGGAAATAAAAGAATAATAGAAACCTGTGTGGCTACTTTGGCAACAGACAGAGCTTTATTATTACTTGGTGTTCCTGGGACTGCAAAAACATGGATTTCCGAACATATTACAGCTGCAATATCAGGTGATTCAACTCTTATAGTACAGGGTACAGCAGGTACAAGTGAAGAATCTATTAGATATGGTTGGAATTATGCAAAATTACTTTCAGAAGGGCCAAGCGAAAATGCTTTAGTTAATAGCCCTCTTATGAGAGCAATGAAAGATGGTAAAATTGCCAGAGTAGAAGAACTTACAAGAATTCCGTCTGATGTTCAAGATGCTTTATTAACTATTTTATCTGAAAAATCATTACCAATTCCAGAAATAAATAGAGAAGTTCAAGCAATAAAAGGTTTTAATATAATAGCTACTGCAAATGACAGAGATAAAGGAGTTAATGAGCTTTCTAGTGCTTTAAAAAGAAGATTTAATACTGTTGTTTTACCTGTGCCTGATACTATTGAAGAAGAAATAGAAATAGTAAGATCAAGAGTAGCAAGTTTAGGTAGAGCTTTGGAAATACCAGCAGAAACACCCCCATTGGAAGAAATAAAGAAAATAGTTACAATTTTTAGAGAGTTAAGAGCAGGTGCTACTGAAGATGGAAAAACAAAAATAAAAGTAACTTCAGGAACTATGAGTACAGCTGAAGCAATTTCTGTAATTACCAATTCATTATCTTTATCAGCTCATTTTGGAAATGGAACTTTAAGTGATATAGATATTGCTTCAGGCTTACTTGGAGCAATAATAAAAGATCCTATTCAAGATAAAATAGTTCTTAAAGAATACATAGAAACTGTTTTGAAAGAAAGAGAAAATTGGAACGGTCTTTATAAAGCTTTTAGGGAAGTTGTATAAATGGATTTAAGTATTTTTGGAATAAGGCATCATGGTCAAGGCTCTGCAAAAAGCCTTTTAAAAGCTTTAGAAAAATTAGAACCAGATTGTGTTTTAATTGAAGGGCCTCCAGATGCTAATGATATAATTCCTTTTGTATCTATGCCAGAAATGAAACCACCTGTTTCTATCCTTGTTTATTTACCATCAACTCCAAAAAAATGTGTAATTTATCCTTTTGCTCTTTTTTCTCCAGAATGGCAAGGAATGAAATATGCCTTGAAAAAAAATATACCTGTTAGTTTTATAGATTTGCCTCAATATTATCAATTAAAAGAAAATGATGAAAAGGATATTTTAGAAGAAAAAGAAAAATATCAAGATGATCCAATAAGTATTTTTGCTGAGATAGCAGGATATGAAGACCCAGAATTATGGTGGGATAATTTTGTTGAAAATAGAAAAAATGATACTGATATTTTTTCTGCAATAGATATTATGGTTACAAATTTAAGAGATGAAAAAGAAAATCTTTCAGATAGAGAAAACTTAAGAGAAGCTTATATGCGTCAAAGTATAAGAAAAGCTATTAAAGATGGTTATAAAAATATAGCTGTTATTTGCGGTGCATGGCATGTTTCAGCGTTAAAAATAAAAAATTATGAAGAAAAAAATGATCAAAGTATTTTATCGAGTTTAAAAAAAGAAAAAACTCAAGCTACTTGGATTCCTTGGACTTATGAGCGTTTATCTTATCGTTCTGGATATGGTGCAGGACTTCAATCGCCTAATTGGTATGAACATTTATGGAATAATAAAAAAGATATAGCCGTGAAATGGGTTGTAAAGGCTTCAAGAATTTTTAGAAAAAAAGATTTGGAAGTATCTTCTGCACACGTTATTGAAACAGTTAGATTGGCTGAAACTTTATCAACTTTAAGAGACAGAAATTCTGTTGGATTATTAGAATTACAAGAATCTATCAAATCTGTAATATGTTTTGGAAATAAAACAAAATTAGATTTAATAAATCATGATCTGCTTATTGGTTCTAAAATGGGTAAAATTCCTAATAATGTTCCATTAACTCCATTGCAAACTGATTTAGAACATTTATTAAAAAAATTCAGATTAAAAAAAGAATTAAACTTAAATGAACTTGATTTGGATTTAAGAAAAGAAAATGATTTAGAAAAAAGCTATTTTTTTCATAGATTAAATATTTTAGATATAAATTGGGGAATAAAATCTAATAATACTAATAAAAAAGGAACTTTCCATGAGATTTGGAATTTAGAATGGAAAGAGGTTTTAGAAATAGCGGTTGTAGAAGCAGGTGTTTGGGGAAATACTATAGAACTAGCTTCTAGCTCTTTTATTGTTAATAAATCTGAAAGTTTGTCAGATATTTTTGAATTAGTACAAATTTTATATAATACTCTTTTTGCTAATTTACCAAAAGCCTTAGATAAAATAATGACTAAACTACAAGCCGAATCTGCTTTATGTAATGACACTATAAAAATGATGCAAAGTATTTCACCTCTATCAAATTTATTAAGATATGGAAATGTAAGAAAAACTGATTCTAATCTTGTAAAATCTATTTTAGATGGTTTAATAACTAGAGTTTGTATTGGTTTAATTCAAACATGTTCAAATATAAATTATGATTCGGCTCAATCAATTTTAAATGAAATAATAAAAACTAATGATTCAATAAATCTTTTACAAGATCAGGAATATAAAGATATTTGGTTAAAAACTATATCTCAATTAGCTGATATAGAAACTATAAATAAATTAATTTCTGGTTATGCAGATAGGATTTTATTAGATAGTAACTTTGTTGATATTGAAATTTTTGAAAAAAAAATGTCTTTTGCTCTTTCTATAGGCAAAGATGTAACAGATGCTTCAGCATGGTTAGAAGGTTTTTTAAAAGGAAGTGGTGTTATATTAATTCATAATCAAAAATTATTATCTTTGATTGATAATTGGTTGGTAAGAATAAATTCTGATGTTTTTGTAGAAATTTTACCTATTTTAAGAAGAAATTTTGCTAATTTTTCTAATGCTGAAAAAAGACAAATAGGTGAATCATTAATAAATAAAAAACCTGATTTTTCTGAAAATAACTTAGATACTAGTTTTTCCCATGGGCAAGCTGAAAAAGTTATACCTATTTTAGAATTATTTTTTCTATAATTAAAATTATAAGGCGATTTTTTTATGAATAAAGAAGAAGAAAGACTTAGAAGATGGAGATTAGTTCTCGGTGGAAATAATGCTGATGGTACGGGATGTAAACTCTCTAAAAATGATTTAGAAATGGATTCTGTTTTATCTTCTTTATATGGAAGTGGTAATGATAACCAATCTCAAGAAAGAAAAGGTGGATTAGGAAACTCATCTCCAAAAATATCAAGATGGTTAGGAGATATAAGAAAATATTTTCCTAGTTCTGTTGTAAAAGTAATGCAAACTGATGCAGTAGAAAGATTAAATTTAAAACAGTTATTATTAGAGCCTGAAGTTTTGGAAACAATAGAACCTGATGTTAATTTAGTCGCTCAAATTATTGAATTGGGCAGTGTAATGCCAGAAAAAACAAAAGAAACAGCTAGAATAGTAATAAAAAAAGTTTTAGATGAATTAGAAAAAAAATTAGCTACTCCAACTAGAAACGCAGTAATTGGTAGTTTAAATAAAGCAATAAGAAATAATAGACCCAAATATAATGAAATAAATTGGAATCTTACTATAAGAAAAAATTTGAAACATTATCAAGAAAAATATAAAACTATAATTCCTGAAAAATTAGTTGGTTACGGAAGAAAAAAATCTGCTCTTAGAGAAATAATTATTTGTATAGATCAAAGTGGATCTATGGGAACTTCTGTTGTTTACTCAAGTATTTTTGGTGCTGTTTTAGCTTCCATAAAAGCAGTTTCAACAAAAATGATTGTTTTTGATACATCTATAGTTGATTTAACAGACAAACTTTCTGATCCTGTTGATGTTTTATTTGGTATTCAATTAGGTGGTGGAACAGACATAAATCAGGCTTTAAAATATTCTCAAAATTTGATAACAAGACCTCAAGAAACTATTTTTATTCTAATAAGCGATCTTTATGAAGGTTCCAGTTATGAAAGAGTTTTAAGAAGTGCAAAAAGTATTGTTGATTCTGGAGTTAATTTTATTACTTTACTAGCTTTAAATGATGATGGGGCAGGAATGTTTGATAAAAATTGTGCTAGAGATTTTACAAAAATAGGTATTCCTTCATTTGCTTGTACACCAGACCTTTTTCCAGATATTATGGCTACAGCAATAAATAGAGGAGATGTAAATCAATGGGCTGCTAAAAATAATATAAATATTTTGAAATAAAAATAAATTCTTAAAATTAGAATGATACAATGAAACATAGTTATTTTTAAATTTCAATAAATTTTAAATGTTAAAAGGCTTTTTAACCACTTGTAGTGATTGCAATATAGATGGAAACAATGATTTATCATATATTCCAGAAAATATTTTAGAAGAAATTAGTACAAAAAGTATCCATAATAAATATAAAAAAGGTAATGTCATATTTTATGAAGGTAATATTCCTTATGGTGTATATTTTATTATAAAAGGTAAAATAAAACTTTTTAATACTTCAGAAGAGGGTAAAGAATATATCATAAAAATTGCAAAAGAAGGTGATATATTAGGTTATAAAGCTTTTTTAAATAATGGTGAATTTAGTGCTAGTGCAGAAGCTCTTGAAGAATCTCATATTCGTTTCATAGATAAAAATGATTTTATGAATATTTTAAATAAATACCCTAATTTTGCAATGATTTTATTAGAAATAATGGCAAGAGAAATAAAATGTTATAGAGAAGCAGTAAATTCATTAGCATATAAAACATCTCATGAAAGAATAATTGATCTTTTAATTAATTTAAAAAAAACATTTGGTGTTTTAGAAAAAAATGGATATTACAGAATAGACGTTCAATTATCAAGAGAAGAAATATCAAATATGATAGGAAGCACTTTAGAAACAGGTGTTAGACTTTTAAGTTGGTTAAAAGAAAAAAATGTAATAGAAACAAATAATAAATATATTTATATAAAAGATTTAAAATCTTTGATAGATATTTCTTCTTATTCTAATTCTGTTTAAAAAACTTTAAGAATAATTTTAAATAAAAAATTATAGACTCACCTAAAAAATTATTGTTAAATACTTTGATAAGTTATTTAATAACTCTGTGTTATGTGGTATATTGGTTTATTGGTTTTTAAATACAAGTTAAACTTTGTTTAAAAATTAGCAATTTTATTATATAGAGATTAATGAATACAAACTTAAACATATTTGAAAAATACAAGATAACTAATTCATATAAACAAGAAGATAATTATACTGATAACTTGTATTTTCAGCTAAATTTTGATTTTGATAAAAACGCTTACATAAAAATTGTTGATATTGATAATAATGAAATTAATATTAGGAATCTGGAAAACAGAAAAGATTCTGAAATAATAAAATCCGTTATCCAGATCAACGAAAAAAATCTTAATTCTTTTAAATGGGTTGGAGATAATTCAAAAATATATTTACATGAAAATCAAGATTTATTAGAAAAATTAGAAAAAACAAGTTATTTTGTTGATACTAATTTTAGAAAAATTGTATTTGATAACTATATTTCAAAAATAAAAATAATTATCGAAGGTGAAAGCAACCTAACCGCTAGTATAACTTTATATAATGACGATGAATCACTTTTACATTTTGTAGTTTTATCTGATAAATATGTTTACTCAAGTTCTAAAGTTTATAAAGTAAACTCATTGGGTAAAAACTTTAAAGACTTAAGATTATTAGAAACTAATTTTAAAAGTATAGAAATAGAGAAATATCTTTCTATTTTATATTCAAATTTTGATGGACTTCAAGTTTTTTACAAAGATTATGATCTTGTAGAAGGTGAAGATAAAGTTTTAACACCAGTTTTATTTTTTGAAAAAGTAGATGCTCAAAAAAATCTAAAGTTAAAAATTTTAAAAGCTATAACAAATAATGAATATAAAACTTTCCAAGAATATAAATTAGCTAAATATGTTTTTGTAAATGATGTTCTTAAAACTTTTTCTGTAAGTAAAGTTTTAGAAAAAAGTAAAAACTCTTTTAAAGAAGATTTTGAGAAAATATTATCTAAATATAGAAAATTAAATACAACTAAAAACAATTTTTATTTTTTAGAAGATTCTTTTTTTATAGAAGAAAATACTGCTAAAGAATTGATATATAAAGAATTACCAATAATTAGTTCAAAATACTTTGTAACAGGTACAGAAAATTTATCTGAAATGAATGTAAGAACTATAAAACCTAAGTTACATCTATCAATAAGTCATGGAATGGATTTTCTTGAAGGTAGTGGTGATATTGAATTGGATGGAGAATTTTATGAAATATCTTCATTTATTGATACTTACAATAGAAATTCAAATATAACTTTAAAAGATGGTACTAATGTAATCATAAATAAAGCTTATATGGATAAATTAAAAAGATTATTGAAAAAAGACAAAAATAAAATAAAAATCTCTTTCTTTGATTTACCGATAATAGAAGAACTTTTAGATGGAAACCTTAGCCCAGAAATTTTTAATAAATCAAAAGAAATTTTAGAAGGTTTTAATAAAATTAACGATATTCCTTTTGATAATGAAAAAATAAAAGCTAATTTAAGAAATTATCAAGAACAAGGTTATAAATGGCTTAAATATCTTGAACAAACTAATTTGGGTGGTTGTTTGGCAGATGACATGGGTTTAGGAAAAACAGTTCAAACACTTGCTTTACTTTCATCGGTTTATCCAAATGAGAAAATGCCTTCACTAATCGTTTTACCAAAAAGTCTTTTATTCAATTGGGAAAATGAATTAAGAAGATTCACTCCAGATATAACTTATTACAGTTTCTATGGTCAAAATAGAGATATGAAAGAAGCTAAAACAAAAAATGTTATTATTACTACTTATTCAATGTTAAGAAATGAAATTGACAGATTTAGAGAAGAAGATTTTTACTATACAATTTTAGATGAATCTCAAAATATAAAAACCTCTACATCTCAAATTTCTAGAGCTGTAATACATGTAAAAGCTAAGTATAGAATAGCATTAAGTGGAACTCCATTTGAAAATAATCTTGGAGAACTATTTTCTTTATTTAGATTCTTAAACCCTTCTATGTTTGGAACAATAGATGAATTTAATAAAAACTATGCGTACCCAATCCAAAAAGAAAATAATAGAGAAGCTACGATAGAGTTAAAGAGAAAAATTTACCCTTTTATTTTAAGAAGACTAAAAAAAGACGTTTTAAAAGAGCTTCCTGAAAAAATAGAACAAACTATTTTTGTAGAAATGAGTCCAGAACAAAGAGCCTTTTATGAAGAAAGACGTAATTTCTATTATAAATCAATTAGGGAACAGATTTCTAATGTTGGTATCGGAAAATCTCAATTCTATATTTTACAAGCTTTGAATGAATTAAGACAAATAGCTTCTATACCTGAATCAAAAACAGAAGATGCTATAATCTCTCCAAAAAGAGAAGTTCTTATGGAAAATATTCTTGAAGTAGTTTCTAACAAACATAAAGTTTTAGTATTTGGAAATTATTTAAATGTTATAGAAAAAGTTTCTAAAGATCTTGAAAAAGAAGGTGTTAAATATTTAACTATGACTGGGGCTACCTCAAATAGACAAGAAATGGTAGAAAAATTCCAAAATGATCCAGAATACAAGGTTTTTGTAATGACTTTAAAAACAGGTGGTTTAGGTTTAAATCTTACAGCTGCCGATTATATTTTTATTTTCGATCCTTGGTGGAATAAAGCCGCAGAAAATCAAGCAATCGATAGAGCCCATCGTATAGGACAAGATAAAACTGTTTTTAGTTATAAATTAATAACAAAAGATACTATAGAAGAAAAAATATTACAATTACAAGAAAAGAAAATTGAACTTTTTGATAATATAATATCTTCAGATGATTCGTCAATAAAGTCTTTAAATGAAGATGATTTTGAGTACATACTAGGTAAATAATGCAAGTAAGAGATAAATTAGAAACATCAATTGAAAATAGCTATTCTTTAGATGCCTTATTAAAGTTATATAAAGAGTATTTTAGACAATTTGAGCCAAATCCTAATGTTAAAATAGAAACAAAAGGTGTAACAAATTCAGAGCAGAAGTTACAAAAAAAAGAACTTTCTAGAATTTTTACTAATATTGTTTTATCTAAAGAGAAATTTTTAGAATTAATGGATTTGATTGCTCCTGATGTTAGAAAAGTTTTTGAAAAAATTATTTGGAATGGAAGTAAATATTCACCCGAAGAACTTGAAAAAGATATTGAAATAAAAATACTTTTGAGAGAACAAAAAAATACAGTAAATTCTTTGTTTAATATAATCTGTTTTGATAAATCATCAGGAATAACTCCTGGAGTTATAGAATATAAACTATTTTTACCAGATGAATTAAGAAAAATAGTAAAAATATATATATCTCAGCCAGAATATTATAATATAAATCCAATCAAAAACATTGAAAGTACAGAGTTTCTTTTTATAAATAATAACAAAATAATAAAAGATCTTTCTATCTATAATAACTACATAACTACAGATAATATTACTTTTTCTAAACAAGAAAAACCATCTGCAACTTCTATAAGAAACATGAAAGAATTTTGTGAAATAGAAGAGTTTTATGAAGATAATAAGGATAAAAATTTAGAAAGTATTAGAACCGAATTAATAATTACTTTTTTTAAAAACTTTAAAGATAAAGAAGAAAATGATAATATTAGTGTCTTAAAAAAAGCTTTATTTGCAATGATTGAAGGTGATTCTTTTTCTTTAGATTCAATTACCTCTCATGTAAAAGGAAAATCTGAATTAAAATTATCTAAAGAGTTTGAAGTTAAGAATATTTCAGCTAAAAAAGAATTATTTTCTCTTGTAAAAGAATTACCTATAGATAAATGGATTTCTGTTCAAAACCTTGTATTTTATTGTTTTTATAGAGATTTAGATATTAATATCTTTGATTTGGAAAATACCACAAACTACTTATACTTTGAAGAACTTAAAACTGGTGCATCTAAATATACTTTCACTCAAAAAACTAATCTTAAACAAGATAACTATATTGATGTTATTTTGAATCCAGTAGTAAAAGGATTCTTATTTTTATTAGCTTCAGTTGGTATTCTAGATCTTGCTTATGATACTCCTGTAAATCATACATACAGACAAAAAAATATTGAATATCTTTCTCCTTTTGATGGTGCTAAATATGTTAAATTAAATACCTTTGGGGCTTATGTTTTAGAAAAAAATAATGATTTTGTTTTAGAGCTAAATAATATAGAAGAAGATGCTGTAAACCTATTACAGATAGAATTAAATCATGATTTTTTAATTATGAATGTTGAAGGTAAAGAAAAATTTAAGACTGTTTTTATTGAAAAAATTGCAAAAAAATTAGCTGACAATTTATATCAAGTTACAGAAGAAACATTTTTATCATCTTGCAATAATTATGAAGAAGTAAAAGAAAAAATAGAAAAATTTAGAAATGAAATAGATGTAAATTTACCTAAAATTTGGTCAGATTTTTTCTGGAATATCTATGAAAAAAGAAATTTTATTAAAACTATTGATGATGTAAAAATCTATAAAAGTGAAGATCCTATTTTGAATAGTATTTTATTAAACGAAAAAGAAGTAAGCTCTTTTATAATGAAAGTTGAAGGTGGTTCTTTTGCTGTTCAAGAAAGTAAAATAGAAGAATTTAAAACAGCTTTAAGAAAATTTGGTTATTTGTTAGATTAATAACTTATTTTACAAGCCTTTAGATATTTTTTTAATCATAGGTAAAGGCAAAATATAACTTTTATCGACTTTCATTTTGTACTTTTTGGAAGAATCTACTGGATTGAGCTATCTATTTTATACCATCTATAGAATCTAATTTTAATAATTCAATAGCTCTATCTTTCATATTTGGATACAACGATAAAGGAGATTTTCCAAATTTACCAGAAACTAAATATCTTGCACAATCAGTATTATCCCCCTGACAATATTTTTTTTTCAACATATTTCCAATATTAGGCATTTCAGACATTCTGCCATCAAAAAAAGGACACTTAGGCAGTTTTTCACAATCAGACATTTTTTCACCAGATTTTTATTATTGTGTTTTTATTATAATTTGCAAATAATTAACATACAATACACGGTATAGTATATTTAACAAATATTTAATATATTTAATCTGAGTTCGACAAATTTATATTCTAGAATATACTGATAATAGGTAATACAAAATA
>JBBTGK010000325.1:0-5342 GCA_038060635.1 Cyanobacteriota bacterium
ATCCTAAAAATATTGATGAATTAGAATCAAATGCAAAAAAATTATCTTATTGGAAACAAATCAAAAATCCAATAACAAACAAAACTGTTAAAACTTATACTTTTTATTCAGGTACAAAAAAACTTAGTAATAAAATAGATAATTTCTATGAAAAAGGTTCGATTTTATATTTTCCTAAATTTTCTAAACGTAAAGAAATTATTGGTTATACATTATATTCTGTAAGTAATATAGATGGTGAATTGCTAATATGGCAAAACAAGATCTTTTTTATTGACAAACAAAAATAATAATAAATTACTTTAGTTCTATAAATTTATACTTTTAAATATAATACTTTTATTCTTCTAAAATCTGTATAATTCTTTGTATATCACTATTTACATTAGGTTCTATTTGTAAAGTGTTTTTTACCTTATCATAAGCATGTAAAACGGTTGTATGATCTTTTCTTCCAAAAGAGGCACTTATTTTTTGTAGTGAATATTTAGTTTTATCTCTAGAAATATACATTGCTACATGTCTTGCCCAAGTTACTTCTTTCGTTTTATTATTACCTTTTAGCTCTTCAATTTCTAAATTAAAAAAGTCTGAAACTGCTTTTTGAATCCCTTCTAAAGTTATTTCTTTTGCTGTTTCTCTTCCCAAAATAGTTCTTGCCAAATTAACACTAACAGGAATATTTGTTAAAGATGAATAAGCCATAACCCTGATAAATGCACCTTCAAGCTCTCTTACATTTTCTTTAAAAGTTCCTGCAATATAATGTAAAATTTCATCATCAACTTGTATTTGTTCGATTTCAACTTTTTTCTTTAAAATAGCAATTCTAGTTTCAAAATCAGGTGGTTGAACATCTGCAATAAGACCCATTTCAAATCGAGATCTTAATCTATCTTCAATTTCAGGAATCTCTTTTGGAGGTCTATCAGAAGAAAGTACTATTTGTTTTCCTTCATCATATAAGGCATTAAATGTATGAAAAAGCTCTTCTTGAGTTCTTTCTTTTTTTGTTATAAATTGAATATCATCTATCAATAAAAGATCAATATTTCTGTATTTATTTTTAAAATCCATCATAGAATAGTCTCTAATGGCATTTATAAGTTCATTTGTGAATTTTTCAGATGAAATATATGCTACTTTTACATTTCTATTTCTCTTTATCATTTGATTACCAATAGAGTGCATAAGATGTGTTTTTCCTAATCCTACGCCACCATAGATAAAAAGAGGGTTATAAACTCTTCCAGGAGACTCTGCTACTTTTTGTGCTGCGGCTGTACAAAAGTGGTTATTATTACCTATTACATAAGTTTCAAATGTATAATTGGGATTTAATGTATTAGGAGATGACGGGTTACTAACAGCTTTTATATGTTGAGGAATAGCACTTTTTTTTTCTTCTTTCTTTTCCTCTTTTTTTTCAACTTCTTCAACTTCTTTAACAAAAAAATCAATATCTAAATCTTCATCAATTGCTTCTTTTATTGCTTCACTAAATTGTATTTTATGTCGAGTATCCATAAAATCTTTAGAAAAGTTATTGCTTACAGCAATTACCACCTTATTATCTTTTACAGATAAAGGAAAAGTTGGCTTTATAAAACCATCAAAAGTTGGTTTGTTAATTTTTCGAGAAATACTTTCTAATACTTTATCCCAATTTTCTCTTAACTTGTTATATTTTTCTTCGCTCATTCTATTTTAAACTATACACATAAAATAGTATTGTAGAACCTAAAACAAATAAATTGCTTTTTTAAAATAAAATTTTATATATTATTTTTATAATTTTAAAATAAAATTTTAGAAACTATATAAAAATACTAAAAAAATACATGTTATTATTTAGAAAACTTAAATATAATAAAAGGATATATATACGAATGCCTTATTTAATTGTTTTAAATAGTAGTTCTAATAATATAAATAACTGTATTGATTCTTTTATGAAATTATATTCTGGTAATTCTTATATTTTAACAGAAAAAAAGGTAAATAATATTGATTCATGTAATTCAATAAAAGAGTCTGTTAAAAATTGGCCTCTTTGGTATGCTCCAAAATGGTTATTAGTTGGTAAAAAAAATACTCTTGTCGATAAAATTCCTAGTTTTATTTTTTTAGAAGAAAATTTAGATATTGATTATGATAATAAAAATAATTTTTTATCAAAAAATTTTGATTGGGCTTTTTTTAGTTATTTTTCTACTTACAGTGAAAGATTTATTTCTTTTGTAACAGAAGATAAAAAAATATATTTATCATTAAAAAAAATAATGTCTAAATACAATGATATTATGACTTTAGATTATTTTGATAAAAATACTAGTTTTAATAATTTAAAAATATCTGTTTTTAATGATTATGGAAAAGAAGGCTTATTGGCTTTAGAAATATCAAAAAATGAAAATAAATTACCATACTTAATTTGCGAAATTACAGAAAATTATAACGAAAGTAATAAAAATAACTGGTATGAAATTTTTACTAATAAATTGCTTTTAATAAAATCTTTAACAAAAGAAATATCTCATACTAAATCAAAAATTCTAATTTATCAGGTAACGGATTCTAATTCTTATGAAAATATTTGGAAAAAAGCGTCTTCAGAAAATAATATAGCTCTTTGTACAATATCAGGAAATAGTAATTTAAAAGAAGTAGAAAAAATATTTTTGAATAAATATAGTTTGTCAATTAAAGATAATTTAGATTTATTAGAACATACAGATTGGATTTATACACTTAATTATGGAGGTGGAGCTGATGAACATATTGGGCTTTTTTTCTCTTCAATTGATTCTAATATAAATATTTTTTGGGAAAATTTAAAAAATCAAGAAGATATTTTGGGAATAGTTAAGTTTTAAATTTAGTATAATTAGAAAAAAAATAATTATTTTAAAATTAAACTACAGATTAATCAGATTAAAACATATTTTTTTAGTTATTTTGTCTAATTAAGATATAAAACTGTAGTTTAAAATATAAAAAAACTAACTTAACATTTGATTTTTTATACCAGCTCTAAAATCTTCATATTTTACTTGTTGCCTTAATTGCCATATTTGTTGAGCGTCATCTCCTGCAACATATCTAAATTGCTCAGAACCATCTGTTGCAGCATCATAAATTATTCCTGCTATTTTTTCTGATGTAGAGAGATTTCCTTCTCTTTCAACATTTGTTGAAAAATATTTTACTATTTTACCTAAGTTTTCTTGATAGTCTGGATAATTACTAGAATCAAACATATCTAATGATCTACCAGCAAAATCTGTTTTTACTCCACCTGGTTCTACTATTTTTAATTTTATTCCTAATGGATTAAGTTCATATTGCAAACTCTCTGTAAGACCTTCCAAAGCCCATTTTGTAGAATGATAAAGAGAAAAAAATGGGAAAGTAACTAAACCACCGATTGATGATATATTAATAATTAAACCATTTTTATTTGCTCTAAAATGTGGTAAAACTTCACGGATAACATCAATAAGACCAAAAAGATTTACATCAAATTGTCTTTTTATTTGTTCATCAGTAGCAGATTCTAAAGGGCCTGCACTACCATATCCAGCATTATTAATAAGTAAATCTATTTTACCAAAAGTATCAATAGTTTCTTTTATTGCAGATTTTATAGTATTTTTATCTTGAACATCAAGCTTAATTTTTTTTAAACTTTTATCGTCAATTAAATCTTGTTCTTTTTCAGGGTTTCTCATTGTTGCTGCAACATTCCAACCTTTTTCATAAAAAAACTTTGCAGTTGCTTTTCCAATTCCTGAACTTGTTCCAGTGATTAAAACTGTTTTCATAAAAAAACCTCATTTAAAATAATAATAATGAATATTTATTCATTAAGAAAGAAAAAAAAATTATGCCTTAAGAGCATCCCAACATAATAAAAAGGTACTATCTATTAATTCTTTAGTTAGTTTTAAGTTATCTGATTGACAATAAAAAGAAATTTCTTTTAAAAGACCATATACTAAACATAATAAGATTGTATTATCTAAATCTTTTAAAATAAGGCTTTCTTTTCCTTCATTCAATATATTATAGATAGGTTGAATACTTTTATTGGAAAAAACTTTAGTATCTTCTGAAATAAAAGGTGAATTAGTAAATTGCTCCATAAAAACCATTTTATTATATTCAAAAGTTCTAAATTTTAGACCTTCTTCCCAAATAGCTTTAAACCTAGTCTTTAGAGGTAGTTGCTTATTAACTAATCTTTCAGAAATTAATTTTTCCCAATTTTGTTTGGAATCTTTATACAACTCATTTAGTAATTTTTCTTTACTATCAAAGTATATATAGATAGTTCCACTTGCAATAGAAGCTTCTTTTGCTATTTCAGACATTTTTAAGCCCGAAAGACCAACTTTAGCAAACAAGTTTATTGTTGCCTCAAAAATAGCTTTTACTTTATTAGGATCTTTTTCTTTCATAATATAATATTAAATGAATATATATTCATTGTCAATAACCTATAAAATATTTTTTTCTTTTTAGTCTGAACTTTGATTTTTATGATTAGGATGATTAGGAAATGAGAATAAAAAATCATAGTTGATAGTAAAATAAATTAATTCTAATTATTAAATTTCTCCATTTTTTAAGTACTGCTTATATTTTTCTATATCAAGAAGTAACCCTTTTTTCCTATCTTTATTATAATAAGATAATATACTATCTTGTATTTCATATTTTAGATTAAACTTATAAAATCTTTCATAATTATCATCTTCTATAATCTTAAAAAGATATGATGGATAAAATAATTCCATATTATTATCATTTTTTATTTTGTACCAAAAATTTTCATAATTTTTGAATTCATGAACGGCATATATCTTACCTTTTGTTAGACCGAAATAACTCATGTTGAATGATTTATTATCAATAGTAATAAATTCATATTCATTTTTATTATCTATTTGCTTAAGATAAGCAATATTTTCATCTAAAAAATATTCAACATTTAATCCTTCTTTAAATACTTTTTTCTCATCAGATACTTTAATATTTTTTTTATATAAAATTGGATATTCTGAATAAAATTTTATTATTTCTTTAATATTATGATCTTCTAATTCTACCCAAAAACGTGTATTCCAATCTTTAGGCCCCCAAAAATACAAATCAGTTTTATTTCTTGCTGTTTCTCTTTCAATTTCTGAAAAAGGTTCTTTTTGTAAAGACCAAAAATCTGGGATATTATAATCTGTTATTTCAAGATCTTTGTTAACAAGAATAATTTGATTCTCATCATCAAATATTACATAACCATAATCATTGTAATTTTTATATAAGTCAAACCAAAATAATTC
>JBBTGK010000326.1:0-6922 GCA_038060635.1 Cyanobacteriota bacterium
CTTTCTTTAAAGATAAAATCTTTATTTCACTAGGTTTTAGAAAGTTTTTTTCAATTGATTTTATATTTTTTTCAGAATTTAATTCTGATGAAATAATATTAACTTTATCAGTAAAAGAACTTGCAAATGTAGGAAAATCGAATGACTTAGGTTTTTCTTGAACAATAGCAGCATTATATTCATTTTTATCAAAAGCTTCTTTATTATCAACCGTCAAAGCATTTTCATCATGAACATATTGATCAAATTGCTCTGTAGATTCCCCTATTTCAACAAACTTTAATGAGTTATCAAAATCAGGAAAACCAAGTTTTTTATCAATTTTTTCTCCAATCACTTCTAAAAATTTTTCAGAAGCTCTAGTTTTAGGACTTGAATAAACAGGTGCAGAAATATTTCTGGTTTTTATAGGTTCCATAAAATATATTTTTTAAATATCCTTATATATTTTCAATATTAATAATTTAAGTTATAGATTGTTTGAATCAATAACTTGTTTTTAGAATTTTTGAATATTACTTATTATTATTTTTTTATAGATACGTTATAATTTTTTTTATAGTATTTTTTTTAGAAATTTTATGTTAAGCAAAGAACTTCAAGAAACATTAAAAAAAGCTTATGAAGAAGCAAAAAAACTGAGACATGAATATATTACCTTAGAACATATACTTTATTCTCTTACTTTTGATAAAACAGCCTCTAATATACTTATAAATTGTGCAGTTGATGTTAAAATATTAAGAAAAAAACTAGAAAAGTTTTTAAAAGAATCAATTACACCAATTTCACCTGAAATAAACGAAATATCACCTTTATACACATTAGGCGTTCAAAGAGTTTTACAACTTGCTGCAATTCATATTCAAAGTTCTGGAAAAGATAAAGTAACTTCAAAAGAAATGTTGGTTTCATTATTTAGAGAAAAAGAATCTCATGCTGTTTTTTTTCTTTCAGAGCAAAAAGTTACTAGATTAGATGTTGTAAAATATATTTCTCATGGTATTTCTAAAACACCTAATAGTGAAGAAGAAAACAATAAAAATGAAGAAGAGCCTGTTTTACAAGATGGTTCTGAAAATGAACCTAAAATTAAAAATAGCCCACTTGAAATATATTGCATAAATTTGAATAAAAGAGCAGAAGAAGGTAAAATAGACCCTTTAATTGGAAGAGATAAAGAATTAGATAGAATAATTCATATACTTAGCAGAAGAAGAAAAAATAACCCTATAATGATAGGTGATTCTGGTGTTGGTAAAACAGCTATTATAGAAGGTTTAGCATTAAAAATAAAAGATGGTTCTGTTCCTAAACAACTAAAAGATGCAAATATTTATTCATTAGATATAGGAGCATTACTTGCAGGAACAAAATTCAGAGGGCAATTTGAAGAAAGATTAAAAGGTGTAATTACATCTATCCAAAAAGAAAAAAATTCAATTCTTTTTATTGATGAAATACATACCATAATAGGTGCAGGAGCAACTTCAGGAGGAACAGTTGATGCTGGTAATTTATTAAAACCAGCTCTTTCAAATGGAGATTTAAGATGTATTGGTTCTACAACTTATCAAGAATACAAAACTTATTTTGAAAAAGAAAAAGCTTTATCTCGAAGATTTCAAAAAATAGAAATAAATGAACCTTCTATAGAAGATACTATTTTAATTTTGAATGGATTAAAATCAACTTATGAAGAATTTCATCAAGTGAAATATACAGAAGAATCTATAAAAGCAGCTGTAGAACTTTCTGCAAAATATATTAATGAAAGATTTTTGCCAGATAAAGCTATTGATATAATAGATGAATCTGGAGCTGGAATAAAATTAAACGAAAAAAGAACCGATAAAAATATTTATGCAGAAGATATAGAAAATATTATTTCTAAAGTTACCAAAATACCTCCTAAAACAGTTAAAAATGATGATAAAAGTAAACTTCAAAATTTGGATATTGAGCTTAAAAATGTAGTTTTTGGTCAAAACGAATCTATAGAAAAAGTAGTTAAAGCAATAAAATTATCCAGAGCTGGTTTAAATGAAAATGATAAACCAATAGGTTCTTTTTTATTTGCAGGACCTACAGGGGTAGGAAAAACAGAAGTAGCAAAACAATTGGCAAAAATATCAGGAGTAGAGTTTATTCGTTTCGATATGAGTGAATATATGGAAAAACATACTGTTTCAAGGCTTATTGGTGCACCTCCTGGATACGTTGGTTTTGATCAAGGAGGCTTGTTAACAGATCAAATAAATAGAAATCCTCATTGTGTACTTTTATTAGATGAAATTGAAAAGGCTCATCCAGATTTATTTAATATTTTACTTCAAGTTATGGATAATGCGACTTTAACGGATAATAATGGAAAAAAATCAGATTTTAGAAATGTAATTCTTATTATGACAACAAATGCTGGTGCAAGAGAAATGAGTTCTAAACCAATTGGTTTTACAAGAACAGATAATTTTGATTTAAGTATAAAAGCAATAGAAAAACTTTTTAGCCCAGAATTTAGAAACCGTTTGACATCAATCATTCAATTTAAATCATTATCTTTAGATATTATGAAAAATGTTGTGGATAAGTTTATGGATCAATTAAACCAAAGACTTAAAGATAAAAATATAACTATTATTTTAGATAAAGAAGCAAAAGTTTATTTAGCTCAAAAAGGCTATGAACCTGCTTATGGAGCAAGACCGTTATCAAGAATAATTCAAACAGAAATTAATGAACTACTTTCTGAAGAAATTTTATTTGGGAAATTACAAAATGGTGGAAAAGTAACAGTAATAATTAAAAATGAAAAGTTAGATTTTTCTTTTGAAGAAAAAAAAGAAGAAGTAGATGAAAAAATAATTTTAGAAGAGATTATTGAAAAACCTAAAAAAAAAGTTGGAAGACCTAAAAAAGAGAAAGTATTAAAATAGTTTATTTTTTTCTAAAATAAAGGCATAATTAATAAATCTCTGTCTATAGTAATATTATATTCTTATTTATTTTTTTCTATAAAAAAGATTGCATCTTCATAAGAAATTATTATTTTTTCGGCTTGAGCTTTTTTTATTTTTTCTAAAATTTTACCTAGTTCTTTACCAGAAATATTAAATTTTTCAGCTATTTGAAAACCATCAATTATTTTAGGTTGTATTGATAAAATTTTATCTTCATAAAAATAATTCAAAACGGTTTTTAATTTTTCTAAGTCCGTATTTTTATTCAAAATATAAAAAAGAAAAAGATTAATAACTACATCATTTTTTAGTTGAGTAAAATATTCATACATATTAGCTCTAGTTAGTTCTTGATTCATAATATTTTTTTTATCAAAATATTGCAGGTTTTTTAAAATCGATTTTATTTCTTCTGCACCAAAAGTAAATTTTTTAAGGAATTTTTCAAGATCTACTAGATAATCATTTTCGTTTGGATTACTTCTTAGATAAAAAAATAAAATTATAAACTTTGCCAAAGAAAATCTTTTTCTTTCTAAAATAATATTTTCAAAAAAATAATTATTTATTTCTATATGATTACTAAAATCAGTTTCAATATTTTTTATAAGAGTTTCAAAAAAACTAACTTTTTCACAAAAAACATCATAATCTTCTTCATAAGTACTTAATTCAGAAAATAGAGATTTTAAAATATCAGAATAAAACATTTTTTTTAATATTTCAGATGAATAAGTGTTAAAAATATCATATAATTCTTTTAAAACTCTTTCTTTTGAAATAATTGATATTTTATCATTATTATTTTTTACATAATCTAAAGTAGTCTCATCAATTGAAAAATTAAATTTTGTAGAAAACCTAAAAACTCTTAACATTCTTAACGGATCATCAATAAGATTTTTTTCTTGATAAGTTCTTATTATTCCATTTTTTAAATCATCATAACCGTTAGAAAAATCAATGATATCTTCTTTATCGAGTTTTATATTAGTAACTAGTTTTTTTATTGTATTTTCATCTAATTTAGAACATAAAGCGTTTATTGTTAAATCTCTCGATAATAAATCTTTTTTTAAATCGCTTTCGATAATTTGAGAAATATCAAAAATAAGATCAATTCCATTTCTTTTTTTATTCCAAACTACACGACCAATATTATGCTCTGTATCTAATAAAACAAAAGCTCCAAAAGTTAGATGAGCTAATTTTTTACAAAGTTCAATAGCATCCTGATAAACAATAAAATCATAATCATAAGTATATTTATCAAGTAAAATATCTCTTATAGAACCACCTACTAGATAAATATCTTTTTCACAGAGTTTTTTTAAGGCTTTAATTTTATCGTCCAAAAATTCATAGAAATTCATTGAGGTTTTATTTCTTCTCCAAAAGATATATCTAAATTTATATATTTAATCAAGGATTTTTTATAAGGTGATTTTTGACCTTTTATAGATAAATCAACTAAATCTGAATAAGATTTTTTATTCATCTGCTCTACATATCTATATTGCTTTAGAGCTTTTTCTCTATCACCAAGAATATCATAAATTCTACCTAACCATATTTTCAAAAGACCTGATTTATAAATATCAGGTTCATTATCATAAGATTTTTGTAAAAACTCTTTCGCTACATTAAAATCATACAGTTTTAAGCGTAAAATAGCATAAATAAAATAAAGAGGAGATTCATTTATATCACAAATTTCAATAGCCTGAGCAATAAGCTTACTAGCTTCTTTATAATCTCTTTTTTCATATTTTAAATGAGCGTCATAAATATAAGACCATGCTTTTTCATAACCTCTGGTACTAAAAAAATCACCTTTAATTTTTAATTTTTCATTATCATTTTCTAAATCATCAAAATTAGTAGTAAAATAATCATAATCAGAATTACATACAGGAACTTTACCTCCAGCAAGCCAAAAACAATCTTTTTCAGGTTTAAAAATAACACTACTTACTGTATTATTTTGAGAGATTGTATATCCATAAATTTTTTCTTCTTCAGAGGTTAAATCATATCTATCTGCAAGTATTATAGCGATTTTATCTTGATTTAGAGCCATAAAATATTTTCTAGATAGTGTTTGTAATCTTTGATATCGTATATTTGAACTTATATTAAAAACAGGATTTACAATAGTTTCCAATTCATGAAGTTCTGGAGAAACATAGGAATTAGTGCATAATAAAACATCATCATTTGATTTTCTTACTTGAATATTATCGGTAGAAATTTCTACAACACAAGACTCATTTGTTTTTCCATCGGTAAGAACAATACTCCACCCACCATTAGATTTACTTGATCTGATTATTTTTATCGCTTTTTCAATATTATCAGCATATTTCATTATTAAAGAACCTAATGCTAAAATTGGCAAATTTTCTTCTGTATATTCACTAGTATAGTTTTTATGTAAGGCATACGTTATTTTTTTTTCATTAACCGCAGTTATCACACAAGAATTTAAACCTATAGTAGAAATAGAAGTATATTTAAAACCATTTTTAGGTTCTATATAAGATATTAAAGGATATTTATCCCAATAACCTAAACCAAATGAATCAAAATTCCTACCATGAAATAATTCCCCTGTTTCTGTAGCACTAACTTTTGCTACAATACTTGAACACCCCATAAGCTCTGCACCACTTAAATGAGTTTTTATAGCATAATTATATTTAGTGAATTTATTTAGTAAATAAGAAAGCGTTTCTGGTAAAACAAAACATTCTAAATATTTTGTATAATCCAAACCAGATGAATCACAAAAGCCCTTCATTTCTTGTTTTATATCATCTGGGATTCTATTTATGAATTTACTAGTTTTTGTTTTTAAATAACGATTCATTATTAAAGCTAAGGTAGTAGATCTTAATTTTACTGAATTTCTTAATGTATTAAAAATATAATTAGAAAAAAAAGAATAAACACTATCATCAAGATAGGGCTTCAATAATTCACCTTGTTGAAAACCAATTTGATAAGGAGTTCCTGAAACTTTTATACAGTAAATATTATTTTTTTTTATTAATTTATGCTTATTTTCCATTAGAAATAAATTTTTAACAGCAATCCCAATAAAAATAAGCATTAGTAAAGTCTTTTTCTAATAAACTTTTTTTATTAATAAAAATATGTGCTACTCCACTATCACCAAACATTATTTTTTCATCGGAATCTATTTGTAAAAGTAAAACATCTTCGTTTGCATTAGAATAAGTATAACTACGAGGATCTGTTTGAGTAAAAAAAGCATAACCACCTATTTTATTTCCATAACCGCTAAACATTTCATGGAAATCTTCTTTTTGAGTAGATGTTAAAGCTTCAGAAAATTCATGCCAAGGCATTCCTTCAAAATCTAAATTAAATCTAACATCTTCATAACCACCAAATCCATCTTTTTTTTCAAAAGATAATGCTAATTCTTCGTATATAGGAGAAGATTCATATAAATCATCAGTTAAAAAAGTAAAATCATCATAAATATCTGTTTCATCTAAATTTTCAAAAAATAATATTTTTGTATCTTCGCAATCATACCAATTATCAGATGAAATATATAATTGTAATATTCCATTTTCTGGATACGATTCTAATTTAGGAACTTCTGAAAAATTGATTTGAGCCAAAAAAATCATAGGTTTTCCTTGTTGATCTTTTGGATATTCCATATTTTTAGGTAAATAAGGTTTTCCTAAAAATTTACTTTGTTTTATATCTAAAACTTGATTTTCTTCTAAAGAATGTGTTTTTATTTGTATGTATTCTTTTCTATATCTTTCAATATCTTCTTTATAATCTTCTAAAAACTCTGGTATTTTCATTTATTTTTTATTATTTTAATATCTCAAAGTTAGATTTTACAACAAATTATCATACCTGACTATAACTATTTAATTATTAATTATGAATATTTTTGTTTGTTTAACAATCCATAC
>JBBTGK010000327.1:0-8285 GCA_038060635.1 Cyanobacteriota bacterium
TACCTGTCTTTTTTACCGAGCTTAAAATAGTTTCAATATCTAAAGGAACAAGAGTTCTTAAATCAACTACTTCAACATCAATATTATTTTGTTTAGCTTTTTCAGCGGCATCTAAGCATACTGGAATCATTGCCCCATAAGCAAAAATAGAAAGATCTTTACCTTCTTTGGTTACTTTTGCTTTTCCAATAGGAACACTATAGTCTGTATCAGGAACTTCACCTTTCATAGATCTATAAAGCTTTTTTGGCTCCATAAAAATAACTGGGTCGCCATCACGGATAGCAGAAATTAATAATCCTTTTGCATCATAAGGATTTGAAGGAATAACCACTTTTAACCCTGGTGTATTTGTAAAATATGCTTCACCACTTTGAGAATGATAAAGTCCACCTCTTATTCCTCCACCATAAGGAGTTCTTATTACCATAGGAACGGTATATTGACCACCTGATCTAAATCTCATTTTTGCAGCTTCACTAACTATTTGTTCAAAAGCTGGATAAATAAAATCCATAAATTGAATTTCAGGAACAGGGCGAAGACCATATAAAGCCATTCCAATAGCCATTCCGATTATTCCAGATTCTGCTAGTGGGGTATCGATAGATCTATTCTCACCAAATTCATCAAAAAGACCTTCTGTTGCCCTAAAAACACCGCCGTTTTTTCCAACATCTTCACCAAGTACAATTACTCTATCATCTCTTCTCATTTCTTCTCTAAGAGCTTGATTAATTGCTTGTAATAAAGTAATATTTGCCATAATTTTGCCTTTCTAATTTAATTATTGTAATTTGAAGTGAGGGTTATAAATAAGTCCAAAAAGATTTTCCCAAGGATCTTTTAGCATAGCAGTCATAATACCATCACCAACTTCTGTAGGAGCTTCAAAAGATTTTGCACCTAATTCTAATATTTGTTCATAAGCTTCAGTTATATTCTCTACACCCCAATATAAATGAACACCTACAGCTTTTTTTTCTGTATTTTTTTCTTCGGGTTGCAAACCTAGTTCATATCCTGCAACATTAAAACCAACATAAAATGGTTCATCAAAATAAGGTTCTATTCCTAAAACCTTACTATACCAATTTTTTGCTTCATTTATATCTGAAACATAATAACAGGCCGTTCTTAAACCTAATAAATTTAAATTACTCATTTTTTATTACCTAAAATCATCTCTAAACGTGTAAAAGACGGTTTGATGAATCAAACCCCTACAAAAAATATCTCTATGTAACGTAAGGAACGCTTTAAAAGCGTTCTTTTTTAGACAACTCCTACGAATAAAATCATAAAGGAAAAGCCATCGAATCATCGACAGATTCACCTAATCTTTTTTGTTCATCTATTAATTCATTCATTTGAAGTTTCAAATTATAAGGAACTTCTTTATAAACATCATAAAATAAGGTTTCTAATTTTGGTTGTCCTACTTTTTCAGCTTCATTTATTCCTTCAGTAAGTTCATCTTCGCATTTTTGCTTAATATCTTTAATATCATCATCTGTAAGAACTCCTAAGTTTTTTAAATATATTTCAGTTCTTATTAATGGATCTTTTTTAACCCATTTTTGATGTTCTACATCAGGCCTATATCTTGTTGCATCATCTGATGATGAGTGAGCTCCAAGTCTATAAGTATAAGTTTCGATAAGTGTTGGACCAAGGCCATTTTTTGCTTTTTCTACAGCTTTTTTTGTTACATGATAAACGGCTAAAATATCATTTCCATCTACTTTAACACCTTCCATACCATAAGCTTGAGCTTTTATTGCAATACTTTCAGATACTGTTTGTTTATGTATTGGCACAGATATTGCCCATTGATTATTTTCACATATAAATATTGTAGGTAGATTATAAACCGCAGCAAAATTCATAGAAACATGAAAATCCCCTTCAGAAGTAGAACCATCTCCAAAATATGAAACAGAAATATCTTTTTTATTTTGATATTTTGCAGCAAACGCAGCTCCAACCGCATGAGGAATTTGAGTAGCCAGAGGGCTTGAAATAGAAACAAAATTTAAATTATCTTCTCTGTAAGAAAAATGACAAGGCATTTGCCTTCCTTTACAAGGGTCATCAGCATTTCCAATCATTTGGCAAATCATACTTTTTATAGAAACACCTCTCATAAATAAAATACCTGCGTTTCTATAAGATGGAAAAAACCAATCTTTATCTCCAAATGCAAAAGCACTAGCTATATGTGATGCTTCTTGACCATTACAGCCAATATAAAACCCAACTCTTCCAGATCTTTGTAATTTAAGACTTCTTTCATCAAAAGTTCTAGTCATAACCATAAGTCTATATATTTCTTTTAGTTGATTATTATCTAGTTCTGATTCAAAATCATCTGTTACAGATCCATCTTCTCTTAAAAATTGTATTATTTCAGTACTCATTCCTTACTCCAAATCAAAATCATCTAGGTTATTTTAATAAAGAGATATTTTTAATAAAATATCTCTAAAAACCATACTATTACTTATTTATTTTTAACTAAAACAACTTTATCAAAATAAACATTTACATCATTTTCAATCCCTTGTTCATGAGGACAACCAACAGCTATCATTGTTTCAAAAATAGTATCTCTATTTTTTTCACCTAAAACAGATAAAAGATTAAATTTAGCTGGTTTTAAACCTGTTATTTCTAAAGTATTTTTTTTCATTTCTGCTGTTACAGGAAATTCTACAGGAATATTTATTCTACCCCAAAGAAGAAAATGACCTTTTATTTTAGTTTGAGCAGTTGTATTGTCTTTCATTTTAAAATTATTTAAATTATCAACAGTAAAAACAGCTTCTTGAACACCTTTATTAAGAACACCTGATAAACTATCCCAAAGTCTATTTACAGCATCTTTTGCTATTGTAGAGTTTTTTATTCCAAAAAAAGCTTCTGTTACATTCATATCACGTACAGGGTTTTCTTTTCCTTCTTTATTAACACTTTTTAAAGTCGATAAATTAACTTTAAATTCTCCATGAGATTTTTCTTTGTTTTTATTTATATAAAATTCTCCACTACTACCATTTGGAAAATAACCACTTATAGTAACTGCGGTTTTTGTAGTAATAGTAAAATGAAGTTTGGTCTTTTCAGAATTTATATTCCATTTAGTTTCAGACGCATGAACTCCTTTTTCATGTTTATGTTCTACTTTTTTATCGTGTCCACCAGCAATTGCATAAGTTGAGTAAGATAAAAATATGATAGACGATAAGTAAATAAAATACTTGCTTTTTTTCATTGTTTACATTTTTCCTAAAATTTAGTTCTAAAATACAAATGTAATTATACCAAAGTTATTATTTTACAGAAAGATACATTATATTTGAGGTTTATTAAAACTTAATAAATAATATCTTTTTTTTGTTTTTTATTGGATCTTTTAGATTTTTTTAAATGAAAAAATATTACTTTCAAATCATCCTATTTTAAACTATTTCTAAATAAATATGATAAAATTTATCTTGCAGTTATAAAATATAGAAAAGGTGAAAAATGTTATTTAACTACTCATATAGAGGAAATTCTACTGTAAATAACCTAAATTCATCTCAAACAAATATGTCTTTTGTTCCTGATTCAGGACGTGATCCAACTTATTTTACTGGAGAAATAACCAAAAGTATTGAATTTAGAGAAGCTATTAGTGCATTACATGATGTAGTAGTTTCTGATATGAGATTACCAAAACTAGATAAATCTGAATATAAAGCTTGGGCAGAACAACAAGATAAAATTGATTTTTTGAAGGTTTCTACCGATAAAAAAGAAACTAAAGAAAAAATAGAGTTGATTGAAAAAGAATTATCTTTTTTAAATAAAACAAGTACTAATAGAATGGCTCCTTTTTATAAAGCCAGAGGACAATATTTTAATTATCTTTATGAAAAAGAAAAAGAAGTTTGGTTTGTACTAGATCCTGTTATAACCGTTCATCCTGATGAAGTTTTTTTTGAATGTTTTAGTATGGATGAATCTAGCTATGGTCGTTTAAGTGTTGATTATACAGGTTTTAAAAATATAAAAGAATTTTCTTGTGGTACAACAAATATAGATTATTCTACTGATTTATATCAAGAATTTCAAAAAATAAGAAACTATAAAACAACTCTTTTTAATATTGATCCATCAGGCTTTGAAGTAAAAACAGAAAATCAAGACGATTTTAAAGAAGTAAAAATTGACCTTCCAGACAGTTGGGTAAGAGGTTTTTTACAAGTAAGTTCTGCTATGACATTACCTGCTACAAAAATAGATTTACATCCAATAGATGTTTATAATATCTGTTTTATTCTAAAAAGAAAAAAAGAAACATTAGGACCTAGAAGTATGAAATATATTTTAAAACCAAATCAACCTGTAAAAATTATTTTTGAACCATGGGGAATTGAATTAGATTGCCCTAGAAGTATTTATTATGGTGCAATAGAACAAGAAATAAGAATTTGGGGAAGAAGAAGGCTTTTAATTTTAGAAAGATTAATACAACTAACCAAAAAATTTACCGTTTATCTATTAGGTCAAGGAATGCCCTCTTTTTATGTAGCAGATTTAGGACATATGTCTTTTACCCTTGGATTATCTGGTTGGAGTGCTAACGATTGGTCAAAATCAGGTAATTTTGATCTTATGGCACCTCGTGCAAATGTTGATGATTTAACGAAACAAAGTATTTTTAATGCTTTAAAGAAAAATTGGTACGATACACCAGAAAATCTTGCTAAAAAATTAAAATTAGATAAAAGTATTGTTTTAGGTGCTTTAAGTGGTTATACACAGGCAGGGAGAACTATTTATGATATAAATAAACAAGTTTATAGAATAAGAGAACTCTCTAAAGATCTTTTACCAATGGATAAATTAAGATTTTCTAATGAACGAGAAGAAAGTGCTTCAATGTTTTTGAAAAACAATGATATTAAACTTTCAGAAATAAAAGAAAATATAGATAAAAGCATAGAATTACAAGGCACTGTAAAGGATAAAGATGTAAAATATTATCCTTTGCTTATTATTGATTCAGATCAGAAACTTTCTGTTGCAAAATGCAGTTGTAACTGGTATAATCAAAATAAGCTTTACAAAGGTCCTTGTGAACATATGCTTGCTATAAGAATGTTTTATAATAAGCAAATTTCAGATAGGAGGTAAAGAGTTAGAGTAGAATCACAAGAGGTTTTTCTTGCAGTTTGAATAGTGTTTCGCTATTCGTGTTTTAAGGTTTTTCATGCTTCATCGGATGTAATCTTGACTGTGATGCACATTCACCTACTGTATACTATTCCTGTAACAACCCTTTGGGTTGAATGAGTAACAGTAGGTGAGTGCATCTTGAGTTGATCACCCCGATCCCAAGAGGTTTTCGAAGTAACTTTTGTGATTCTAAATAACTTAAATTTTTATGTCAGATATTATTCAAGAACAACCACGCACAAGAGAAGAGTTATATGAAAAAATAAAATCTTCTTCAAAAGAGTCGTTTATTTTAGAAGATATGATAAGACTCGGTTTTTGGCCAGAAAAAGGTACAATGCCTTGTGATCCTACTGATGAAATAAGAAAAAAAACTGAACTTAATATTGAATTGCAAGATTTAAAAAGTAATTTAAAGAACTTAAATAATGAAGCATATTTGATAAAAAAATTCAAAGAAGAACGTTTTAAAGAGTCTAAAAGAAAAAGACTTGAAAATAAAGTAAAAAAAGAAGAAGAAAAGAAGAAGAAAGCTGAAGAATGGAAATTAAAACAAAGTAAAGAAATTAGTTATTTGGGTGAAAAAGTTTCTTCTGGTCTTAATAATAATGATTGTAATTTAGAAAGATTAAAATTAAATAATTTACCTATTTATAATAATGCTGAAGAACTTTCTTCAGCTATGAATATATCATTAGGACTTTTACGTTTTTTGTCTTTTTCAAGAAAAGTTTCAAAAATATCTCACTATATTCGTTTTAAAGTACCTAAAAAAACAGGTGGTTTTAGATTAATTTCTTCTCCTATGCCAAAACTAAAAAATGCTCAATATTGGATTTTGGAAAATATTTTAAAAAAAATTGAACTAAATGAAAAAGCACATGGTTTTGTTGATAAAAAATCTATTCTTACAAATGCAACGCCTCATCTAAAATCTGATATCTTAATAAATATGGACTTAAAAGATTTTTTTCCTTCACTTTCATATAAAAGAGTAAAAGGATTATTTAAATCATTAGGTTATTCTGAATCAATCGCTACTATTTTAGGTCTTGTTTGTACAGAAGCAGAAGTACAAGAAGCTGAACTTGATGGAAAAACTTTTTTTGTAGAATTAGATGAAAGAAAATTACCTCAAGGTGCTCCTACTAGCCCTGCGATTACTAATATTATTTGTAAAAGATTAGATAAGAGAATGTCTGAATTAGCTGAAAATTTAGGTTTTATTTATACTAGATATGCAGATGATTTAACGTTTTCAACTTCTTCTGAAAATAATGAAAATGTAGCAAAATTGATGAATAGAATTAAGAATATAATTAAACATGAAGGGTTTATTATTCATCAAGATAAAACAAAAATTGTGCGAGAAGGTGGAAGAAAAGAAGTAACAGGAATTGTAATAAATGAAAAGCTTAGTATTAAGAAAGAAACACTAAAGAAATTTAGAGCTACGTTACATCAAATACAAAGAGATGGATTAGATGGTAAAAAATGGGGAAATAGTCCTAATATACTTTCTTCTATAAATGGTTTTGCTAATTTTGTAAAAATGGTTGATCCGATAAAAGGGGAGATTTTTAAAGAACAATTAAAAGAAATTAATAAAAAATATGGTTTTACTCCTTCTAAAAAGATAATAAAGAAAATAGAAAAAAAGGCTTTGATTGTTGATAAAGTGGAAGAGATTAAAGAAGAAGAAAAGCCTAAAAAGAAGTGGTGGAAGTTGTTTTAGAAAATAAGTACTTTTTTTTCAAGATAATCCATAAATAGAACAATAATAATTAAAAAAGAAAATAAGAATGAATGAAAATAATTTAAATATAAACATAGGTAATTTATATGATTCTGGATTTAAAGTCTTCTTTTTGGAAAATAATTATATTCTAACAAGTTTTTATGAAAGTGGTTTTAAAGTAATTAACTTGGATACAGGAGATTGTACTAAAGTAATTAATTTTGAAAAAAATATTATTGATTTTCAAGTAACTAATGATAAAAAACAACTTTTTTTACATAGTGGTTATAATATTTATGGATTTAATCTAACTACATTTAATGAAATTACTTTTATAGAAAATGACATACTCTCAGATAAAAATTATTTAAAAATAGATAGTTTTTTTGAAAATATTGGTTATGGAGTTAAGTTTATAATTGATAGTAATAATAAATACCTTATTGTATCTGGCGGTAATGGAATCTTAATTTGGAGTTTAGAGGAAAAAAAAGTTTTAAAAAGAGAATTTATGAAAAATCTAACAAAAAATAGTTCACGATGTATATGGAATATTTGTTTAGATATTAAAAATGAAAAATTAGCTATAAGATATCATCATTCAATAGAAGATGAGCAAAACTTTATTAATGAAGAAAGTATTTTAGTTTTATCCATACCTTCACTTGAAGTTATACATGATTATAAAATTAATGATGATCTTTATAAAATATGGGATCAATTAGGGGATAATTTTCGTAATTTTAGTACAGAATTTAACCCTCTAAATCAAAATCAAATATTTTTTATGATTCCTTTTGAAGATAATCTTTATATTTTAGATTTAGAAACTGGTAAAATAAAAAACTCTTTTGTAAGTATTAATAATGAAGAAAATATTTCTGATGAAGATTTTCTTGATAAAGGTATATACAGTTTTAATTTTAGCCCAGATTTTGAATGGTTATTAACTCATTCTAATGATTATATTACTATTTGGGATTTAAAAAATGAAAAAACATTAAATACAATTAAAAGTAATTATAATTCTTCAATAAACAATGATAAGTCTTTGATCGCTCTATTTCCAAATAAATCAATAGGTTCTTGTATAGATAGTATTAAAAATGAAGTTTTAATTTATTCTTTGGAAAAAGATGAAATAATTCAAACTTTTAAAAGACAACTTTTTACTAACGATATTAATAGGCCATTTGGAAATTTAGTTCCTATATTTGTAAGTAATGATAGAAAAAATATTATTATTGGTACAAATTCTATAATTAATACTTTTAATAATAGAATTTGTTATTTTAGAATTCATTTTAAAATAATAAAATAT
>JBBTGK010000328.1:0-8385 GCA_038060635.1 Cyanobacteriota bacterium
TATTTTTTATATTAAGATTGATAATTACAAAAAATATTATTATTTTTTTAGTTATTTTAGTTTTTTTATTGACTTTACTTGGAATTATATATCCATCATGGATAAACCATAAAGAAAGAAGTGAAAATAATAATATAAAAAATAATATGCGCACTTTAGGACATCTTATGGAAGAATGTTTACTTATTAAAATTGAAAACTCATCAAATTTAACTGAAAGTAATTTATATCCACAAAAATTTTACTTTGATAAATTATGTAAAAAGAATATAAGTAAACATACATTAGAAAATATAAGAAATAAATATAAAAATTCTTTTAAATTAGAAAATATATTAACTGAATATAAAATTTATCTAAAATCAAGTAATAAAAAAAATTATGTTGGTTATTTTTTATATAAACCAATAATTAATTTAGATTCTGGTTTTATAGATAGATATAATCTTTTTTATGTAGATATTAATGCTGATATTCTAATAAATAAAGAAACAGGGGATTTAATTTATATAGAAGTTGTTCTATGATTTATAAATTAAAACAAATTTAAATATTAAATTTTAAATAAAATCTAACTTTAACAAAGAAGACTTTTTACTCTGTTTTCAAAAATACAATATAATTTTATTGAAGTATATAATAATCATTTTTTTTGTGATATATTACTTATGATATTGATGTTTTTGGGTATTTTTATGAGTAATACTGAAAATAAAAAAAGTTCCTTTCTTCCTTTTATGATAGGTTTTTTAGTTGGCGGTACAATAGGAACAATTATAGGTATGATTTTATCACCTAAATCTGGTGCTGAAATTAGATACAACCTTTCTGATGGAGTTGGAGATGTACAAGATAAAACTAAGCAACTTTTTGATGAAACTAAGTATAATATAGGAGATAGATTTTTACAGTCTAGAAAAAATCTTCATGATACAGTAAGAAGAATAACTGACGCATTTAATGCAGGAAGAAACTCTAATTCTGAGATTATTAATGAAGATGCTGAAAATAAAGATTCTTAGCTATATAGGTATTTATTATGTGCATAAGTTCAATTCCTAAAACAAACATTCAACCTTTAACAAATAAAGGTAATTCAGCACCAATTAATAATTCTGTAACAAAAGATTTTATTAGAGAATCATTAAGTTTAAATGTAAAAGACAAATCAAGTACCAAAGATGTAAAACAATCTGATTTTTCACCTGCTCAAGGATTAGAATTTGCTACAAAAACAGAAAAAAAACCTGAACTTTTTACCGTAAAAAAAATTGATAATAATCTATTAGATTTAATGGTAAAAGACAAAGTAAAAATACCTTTTTGTATAGATGTAAAAGGTGTAAAAATAAATGTAACTGATGAAATGATAAAAAATATAAAAAATGTAGAGTTTCAATTCGGTGGCAAAGATAAAATTACAGATGTTTTAGATTTGAAAGATGGTGCTTTGACTAAAGGATATGGATGTACAAATCAAAGTCTATTTAAACACATAAAAGATGAAAAAAGTGCGACTCAAATTCTTTTATATCAAACAGCGGAACATATAAAAACAAGATTTGAACATATCCCTGAAGTTTTTTTAAAAAATCTTAGTCAAAATCAAGTTAATGCACTAGCGAGTGCTGCTATTAATCTAAGCCCTAAAGGTTTTGCTGGGAAAGCTTTTGAACCTGTTAAAATTATGAACGAAGCTGTAGCTAAACCAGGTTTTAAACCAGAAAATGCTAAGGCTGTAATTCAAGATTCTATGACATCTTTTGTTTCTGGAGTAAGAGCAGGTTTTAGTGGTATTCTTTCAAGAAGAGTAAGTGATTATCTTATCTCAGTTGTAGGACAACATGATATAAATCCTTATGATAAACCAGCTTTGGCAAAAAAACTTATACATTTAAAAAATGAATTAAGCGATGATCTTTCTGGCGGAATTAAAATTGTAATAGATAAACTTAAAAAATTAGGTTGGAGTAATTTCTTTTAGAAAATATTATGCCTATATTAACTGATAATACAAATGAAATACCTATAATAAAAATTCAAGGCGAGCTTGATATAAAAACAGCTTTAAGTTTTAAAACTGAGATAATAAACCTTATTTTGGAAGGTAAATTTGAAATAAAATCAGATTTATCTGAACTCGATCATATAGATAGTGCAGGAATAGGTGTTTTTTTATCTACGACATTATCATTAAATAAGTTAGGTGGTAGCTTCACTATTATTAATCCTCAAATGCACATAAAAGATCTTTTAGATTCAACTCAAGTCATAAAAATCTTAAATGTAGAAGAGGTTTAGTTATAATGGAAGAAAATTTTGACGATAATGATATTTTTATAAATCAATTTATTATAGAATCAGAAGAACATATAATTAATATTGAAACTTTGCTTTTAGGTATCGAAAAAACACTTGATTCTTTTGATCCTGAAGAAATTAATTCCTTATTTAGATCTATTCATACAATAAAAGGTTTAGCAGGAATGTTAGATTTTCCAAACCTTTTTGAATTTTCTCATTCATGGGAAACATTATTAGATAATGTAAGAAAGAAAAAACAAGTTTTAAATAAAGAAGTTATAGATGTTTCTTTTTTATCACTAGATTTATTAATAAAAATAGTTAATTCTATAAAAGAAACTAAAAAAGATTTAATCGATATATCTTTTGTTACAAATAATCTAAATACATTACTTGGTGAAGATTTTATAGAAAAAAAGACTGATGAAAAAGATTTTTCTTCTATATTTGATATTATTTCACCTTTTTTTCAAAAAAATATTTCTTCAAAAGAAAAAGAAGTTCTTCTTGCTGAAACTCAATTAGGAAAAAATATTTATCAAATAAAGTTGTTTTTAAATAAAGACTGTTTTTCAAAAGATATTAGTTATTTTTCTGTTTGTATAAACTTAGAAATGTTTGGAGATATAATAAACCTTTCTGCAAATATTGATGAAATTGCAGATATTCAAGATTTTAATCCAGAAACATTTGATTTAGAAGTAAATATACTTTTTTCGTCTGAAGAAGAAAAAGAAAAACTCTATAATATTGTAAAAAATAAAGAAATAATTATAGATAAAATTTTTCCTCAAAGTATTGAAGAAGATATAAAAGAAAAAGAAAAAGAAGAAGAGATATTAGAAAAAAAAGAAACTAATTTAGTAAAAGATATAAAAGATAATTCTAAATCTAAAAATCTAAATACTCAAGAAACTATAAGGGTTGACACATCAAAACTTGATATTTTATTAACTCTCATAGGAGAGCAAGTAATTAGTAAAACACAATTGGAATATATTTCAAATAGCTTAATAAATATTACTTCTTATGATAAAATTAACAAAAATGACTTAATTGAACTATCAAACTCACTAAACGAAAAACTTAGTACTTTTTCTAGGTTAAATGCTCAACTGCAAGAAACAGTAATGAGAATAAGAATGTTACCAATAGGAACTGTTTTTAGTAGATTTACTAGAGTTGTTAGAGAACTTTCAAAAGATTTAAATAAAAAAATAGAATTAATAATTGATGGTGAAGATACAGAGTTAGATAAAACAATTATTGAAGAAATAAGCGATCCTCTTTTACATATACTCAGAAATTCTATTGATCATGGAATAGAAAAACCTAGTGAAAGAATTATTAAAGGTAAAAATGAAACGGGTATGTTATATCTTAATGCATATCAACAAGGCAATTCTATTATTATTATTATAAAAGATGATGGTAAAGGAATAAAAATAGAAAGAATAAGAGAAAAAGCTATAGAAAAAGAAATTATTACAAAAGATACAAAACTTACTGATAAAGAAATAATAAATCTAATCTTTGAAGCTGGTTTTTCTACTGCTGAAGAAGTAACTGGAACATCTGGAAGAGGTGTTGGTATGGATGTGGTAAGAAAAAATATTTCGCATTTAAAAGGAACAATAGAAATACAAACAGAAGAAGATGTTGGAACTACTATAATAATAAAATTACCTTTAACACTCGCAATTATTCAATCACTTATTATTAATGTTAGTGGTTCTAATTTTGCATTACCAATATCTACAGTTATAGAATCTTATAGAGCAACACCTGACGAAATTAAAATCTTAGATGGGCATCCAATTTTAAAACTAAGAGATAATGTTTTACCTGTTTTATTTTTTGAAGATTATTTTAAATTAGAAAAACGAAAAAATAAAAGTAAATATATTTATATTGTTATATTAGGAATTGCAGAAAAAAAAGTAGCTTTTATTGTTTCTAGCTTTGTTGGGCAACAAGAGATAGTAATAAAACCAATTAATGATCCTTTTGTAAAAGTAGATGGTATTGCAGGAGCAGCTTTTTCTGGAGAAGATATTATACTTATAATAGATCCTGTTGCAATAATAAAAGACTCTTATAAATCTTTAGTATAAATCCTATATACACAATGAGAAGTAAAAAGTGAAAAGTAACAAGATAAAAATATTGTGTAAGGAGCGTTTTAAAAAAGCTCCTAAACAAACACATTGGGTATTTTTTTTTAGTATAAAATGAACAATAAACAGAATTTTTTAGAAGATTATTTACTTTTTTTAAATAGAGTTGATTCATTAGAAAAAATGGATGAATTTATTTTAAATTTAAATAAAGAGATTTATCAAAAATATCCTTGTATTTCTTGTAACACAGGTTGTTATACTTGTTGTACTGCGACTGGTATGCCTAATGTTTATTCTAATGAATGGGAAAGAATAAAAGAATATTTAAAAAAATTACCTGAAGAAGAAATATCTAAAATAAAAGAAAATAACAATTATTTTGTAGAAGAACATTCAGAATTAATTAATACTTTAAATGATTTTATTCATAAAAATTCTAAAAGTAATTATGATAATCTTATTACAGAAATAGAAGAAAAATTTAAAGATAAATTATGCCCTTTTCATATTGAAGGAAAATGTTCTATTTATTCTGTAAGACCTTCTATGTGTAGAGCTTATGGTAGTTTTTTATTTATTTCTGAAAAAGAAGAGAAATTATTAAGCTGTGATGAAAATAAAGATAATTTAAATGATTTTATTTCAAAAAATAAAATAAGAAATACTATGTTACCTTATTGGAATACAATTGATAGAAAAATAAAACAATTATCTGATAAAACAAAGAATAAACATGATTTTACTGTTATACCAATTTGGTTAAGAGATGATTTTTTTTATAATAATGACTTTGAACACGGATAAGAAGGATTACACAGATTACACCGATAATAACTTGAAGGCTCTAAATATTATTAATAAAATATTTGCATAAATCTATCGAATACCCCAATTATTTGATACAAGCCATGTCCTAACTTTTTCTTTATTATCTCCTTGAATTTCTATAACACCATTATTTATTGTTCCACCAGTTCCACAACTTGTTTTAATAGACTTAAGCAGAGATGTCATATCAATTTCAGAAAGAACTAAATTACTAATTAAAGTAACTATTTTTCCTTTATTTCTTTTTTCAACTGAAATTTTTGCTTTTTGTTTTTCAGGTGGTTTTGAAATAATTTCTCTAGTTTCAGGAATAGGATCGGCAGGGATTATTTTCCATCCATCACCTGAAGTTAATTTTTTAGACATAAAAAACTCCTTTTATTTTTTATTAATAATACCTTTAGTAGAGACGCATTGCAATGCGTCTCTACATAAAACACAGGTAACAAGAATTATTCTAATAAAATTATACAAACAGGATTTTAATCTTCTTCATCAAAAAGATAAGGTTCAACTTCCTTATAAAAATTCATTTTAACTTTTAATTTAAATAAAATCATTCCTATTCCAAAAACAGTTCTATCAAGATAAATAAAATCTTTTGGCGTTCTAAATCCAACTTTATCAGCCATTTTTTTAAATTTAATTTGACCTTCTTTTAGTTTATCAATATTTTCACTAAGATCAAAATCATCTTTATTTATATAAGGAAGAGCCAAAAAGTTAGAAAATTCTTCAAGAGCATCTAATTTCTCTTTTTCATATTCATTAACAAAACCCATCTCGACAAAACCTCTTCTGATATTTGGAGGATCTTGAATTATAATAGCTTTTATAAGTCTTCTATAACCTTTAACAAAAGTATCATCAAATGATTTTATACAACCAAAATCTAACCAACCTATTTTATTTCTATCTATAAGTAAAAAGTTACCAGGATGAGGATCAGCATGAATTTTTTTTATGTCAAAAAGTTGTTTCATAAAAGTTCTCATTAATATCTGACCGATATTTTTTCTTTCTTCTTGAGTAAGATTATCTTCTTTTATTGCTTTTTCAAGAGGTCTTCCTTCTATATATTTAAGAGTAAGAACTCTTTTAGAGCTATATTCTTTATAATATTCTGGAATAACAACATCATCAAAATCTTTTAAAGCTTCTCTAAATAATTCAGTATGATAAGCTTCTTTTGTATAATCAAGCTCTTGCATTAAAACAGTTTCAACTTCTTCAATAATTGGGTCTAATTTCCCCTTAAAAAACATTTTAAAAGGAAAAAGAGCTAATTTAAGAGTGGTCAAATCACTTTTTATTATTTTCTCCATATCAGGATATTGAACTTTTACTGCTACTTTTTGATCATTTTTTAAAAAACCTTCATGAACCTGCCCAATAGAAGCTGAACCTATTGGTTTTCTTGAGAAATTATTAAATATTGCTTCAGGAGATTTACCTAATTCTTTTTCTATTTGCATTTTTGTAAAATAATAACTCATACTAGGAGATTCGTATTGTAATTTACTAAAAGCATCAAACATTTCATCACTATCTGATGAAACATTGTTATTAAGGCTTATATATTGCCCAATCTTCATCCAAGGGCCTTTTAATTCTCCCAGAACTTTTACTATCTTTTCAGACATCTGCTTTTTAATTTCTTTATTTTCTTCTTCTTGAGGTACAGAAAATTGTTCTTTTACTTTGTTTGCTATCATATTAGCTGAAACAGAGGTTGTAAGAGAACCTATTTTCCATATTCTTGAAGCAAGATTAGAACTAAACGGCTTCTGTTTTTCGTCTTCTATATTATCCATATTTTTACATTAAAGTTGCGATTACCATAAAATTTTTTACTCCATTTTCAATGAAGCCTAGTGTTTTCATTTTTCCTTCAGATTTATCATTTTCCCAATATTTAAGAACAGCTATATTAAAAACCATAAAAGTTCTAACAATTAAAGGAATACTTAACTGAAATAGTACATTTTTTTTACCAAAGTTTTTTGTTATTATCTCTGTTAGAAAATTTGTGTATTTAATTTTTTTACTATTTACAAATTTAGAAAAATCTGAAAAAGGGTTTGCAAGCTCTAAAAGAAAATCATTTATTAAATTAATATTTGGACCTAAAAATTCAAGTTGCAAACTAAGGAATATTTTTAATTGATCGCCTAATTGTGTATCTGAAGAAGTTTCTTCATCAAAAATTAAAAAGATTTCATTAACCGATTTTTCTATTATATAAATAGCAATTTCTTCTTTACAATTAAAGAGAGAATATAATTTACCTATATGAATATTAGATTTCTCTGAAATATCAGACATTGAAAACTTAGATAATTTTTTATTATTATCATAAAGTTCTTTGAAAGATGAAATTATTTTATCTATATCTTCTTTATTTTTTTCTGTATTCATTTTTACAAACCAAAACAATAAATCATACTAAACTAAATATAATACAAAAGTAATTTTATCACTAATATCTAATTATATATGTTTGTTTTCAAAATATTAATTTTTTCTTTAGATTATAACGCAAACATTAAAAAATTGTATGTAAAAAAAATAACGGAATTCAGTCATGTTTAGCATTGAAATATAGCTCTACTAAAAACCTAACCAGTATTTTTCATTCCTGCTGCAATACCATTAACAGTTTCTCTTAATATCATTAAAAGTTCTTCTTTTTCTTGTGTTCCATCTTGTAATTCACGATATTTTTTTAACAAAAGCAATTGAATAAAATTTATTGGGTCAATATAAGGATTTCTCAATTTTATACTTTTTTGCAAAATAGCTTGATGGTCTAATAATTCGTTTTCACCAGTAATTTTTAAAATAATTTTTTTGGTTAATTCAAATTCTTCCATAATCTCATTTACAAAATTAATTTCTTTTTCAGAATTAAATAAAGTGGCATACATTCTTGCTATACCTATATTTGACTTACCTAAAGCATTTTCGACATTTTTTATAAAAGTGGAAAAATACGAAGCATATAAAAGATAATATGTTATTTATAGTTAATATTATACTTAATTAATAAAATTATACAAAATTAAGTGTTTAATGTCAATATTTTTTTATAAAAATGAATTTTACTGATTAGATTATTTTTAAGAAAATAAAG
>JBBTGK010000329.1:0-6449 GCA_038060635.1 Cyanobacteriota bacterium
TAATCATGATAGAGCTGTTGGAAAAGCTTCTGACGGAGAAAATTCTATGTATTGGGATTTACGTCCAGCTGAAAATACAAGAGATATAATGATAAGACATATTCCTAAAATATTCTATGGAGAAAAATCTATTATTCCAGTAACAAAATTTGTAGCGCCAAGATGTTGGTATAGAATGAATGGAGAAGTTGAAGTAAATGGTAGAAAAATACAAATAAAAAATGCTTATGCTCAACAAGCTCATGTTTTTGGTACAAAATTAGTAAATGATTGGATTTGGGGAAGTTGTAATAGCTTTATTGAAGATCCAGATTTTTGTTTTGAAGCTGTTGTTGCTCATATGAAAATGGGTTTTCTTAATATGCCAGAAATGCTTTATTTTTTCTTTAATTATAAAGGTAAATTATATGAAATAAATAATGCTCTTACATGTGGTTTTTATAATAAAAGTAAACACGACTTATTTCATTGGGAATTTGAATCAGTTTATGGCGATTTAAAATTTACAGGTGAAGCCCATTCTGATCCTGATGATATGATATGCCATATATTTCATCAACCTACAGAAAAAAATCTTTTTGCAAATACTAATTACAATGCAACTATGAAAATTACTGTTAGTAAAAAAGAAGGTGGAGAATGGAAAAAATGCGATGAATATAATGCAAAAAAATCTGCAACTTTTGAAGTTTGTTCAGGTGAAAAAGACAGCAGAGTTAAATGGAGTTTTTTAAAATGATTGAGACAGCTTTAAATATAGACATTTTTTTATTAAATTTACTAACAGAATATTTAGAGGTAGAAAAAAACGAAATAGATTTAGATTTATCTTTTGATTCGTATGGAATAGATTCAATAAGTGCTATAAAAATAACAGATAAAATATCAAAATATATTGATTTTGAATTAGAACCATCTATATTATATGAATATGAATCAATAAAATTTTTATTAGAATATCTAAATGGAATTTACTCTAAAAAACTTTTAAATAAAAGTAATTTAATAAAAAAACAAATCGCAGAAGTTACAATTGCATCAACTTTTACAGCAGAACCTATAGAAGAATCTATTTCTTTTTGTCTAAAAAAATTGAATTTAGAACTAGATTTATCTTTTTCTCCTTATAATCAGGTAATTCAAGAATTAATTAACCCATATAGTACTTTAATTTCTAATAAAGGTATAAAAGTTATATTATTACGTGTAGAAGATTGGTTTAGATATGAAACTAAAAAAATAACTTTTTCAGAAATTTCAGACATGGCAAAACAATTTATCGAATATTTAAAAAATGCTACTAATACTGATAATTCTAGTTATATTTTATTTCTTGCTCCTCATGTTGAATCTGATTTAATTAGATTAGGAGTTAAAAATAATATACAAGATATTGATCAAATGATAATTTCAAATCTTCAAGATATTAATAACTTATATATTATCAATGAGAATATTAAATCTGATTATAATCTAGAAAAAATATTTGATAAAGAAAGAGATAAAATAGGTCATATACCATTTACACAAGAATATTTTACAGCTTTGGGTTTATTAATTTCTCGAAAAATATTTAAAATAAATCAAATTCTGGCTAAAGTTCTTGTAATTGATTGTGATAATACTTTATGGAAAGGTGTATGCGGTGAGGAAGGTTTTAATGTTTTACCTAATATTACCTTTCAAGAGTTTATTTTAAAACAAAAAAATGAAGGCAAATTATTATGTCTATGTAGTAAAAATATAGAATCTGATGTTTTTGATGTTTTTGAAAAAAATCCTAATATGATATTAAAAAAAGAGGATTTTATATCTTATCGTATAAATTGGGAAAGTAAATCAAAAAATATTATTTCTATTGCTCAAGAATTAAATCTTGGTCTTGATAGCTTTATTTTTATTGATGATAATGAACTTGAATGTGCAGAAGTAAAAAGTGTAATTAATAATATTAATGTAATAAATTATCCTGTAAATTTAGACGAACAAAGTATAACTAATTATTTTAAAAATAACTGGCTTTTTGATATTTTAAAAATAACAAAAGAAGATTTAAAACGTACTGAAATGTATAAAGAAAATAAAATAAGAGAAGATTTTCAAAATCAATTTAATAATTTTGAAAGTTTTTTGGCAGATTTAAATTTAAAAATAGATATTAATAATCTATCTATAGAAGATTTTTATAGAGCTGTTCAACTTACACAAAAAACAAATCAATTTAACGCAACAACTATAAGACTTAATGAAAATAAAATGAAAGATATTTTAGCCGATAAAAATTTTCAAGTATATTCTGTAAAAGTTTCAGATAGATTTGGAGATTATGGTTTTGTTGGTCTTATAATTACAGAAAAAAAACAAGAAATAATTAATATCCATACTTTTTTATTAAGCTGTAGAGTTCTTGGAAAAAGAGTAGAACATAGTATGCTAAAACATATTTTAGAAAGTAATAAAAATAGCACTAACTCAGTACAGCTTAATTTTATTCCGACAGAACGAAATAAACCTCTAGTTAATTTTTATCAGTTATTTGGAAATTTTACCTCTGAAAATAATATTGATTATGAATTATTACTTTCTTTTGAAGAATTAGAAAAATTACTTGTAGAAATAAAAAATCCTGAAAATAATAAAAATATAGAAATATCTGATTTAATAAGCTTTAATTCTCAGAAAAATAATGATGATGAAAGATTAAAGTTTAATAATGATTCTAATCTTGATTATACAATTGATTATATTGCAAAACTTAGTAATAATATAAATAATTTTTTAAATCAGATAAAAGAAGAAAAAATAACAAGACCAAATATATCTGTTCCATTTATTACTCCTAGAAGTAGTTTGCAAAAGTTGTTATGTAATATCTTTTCTGATATTTTAAAAATAGACAAAATAGGTATTTATGATAATTTTTATGATTTAGGGGGAGATTCATTAGCTCTAACTGAATTATCTATAAAATTATGGGAAATAGGATTACCTGATGAAGTTTCTTTAAGTAGTGTTGAAAAACCTACAGTAGATTTATTTTCTAAAATAATAGAACATCCTAATAATTATCAAGAATTTGTAAATGATACTAACCTTTATTCTTTAGATGATGATTCTAAACTATCTTTTGATTTTGATCTAACAAAGCAAAAAATTATAATTGAAAAAAATCCAAAACATGTTTTATTAACAGGTGTTACTGGTTATGTAGGGGCTTATTTATTATTTGAGCTTTTAAAAAATACTAAAGCTATTATATATTGTCATGTAAGATCTAAAAATAATTTAGAAGGATTTGAAAGAGTTAAAAAAAATCTTAGAAATTATGATTTATGGGAAAACTCTTTTGAAAAAAGAGTTGAAATTATTATTGGAGATCTTTCTAAAAATAACTTAGGTTTATCTTGCAAAGAATATGAGATATTAGTAGAAAAAATTGATACTATCTACCATAATGGAGCATGTGTTAATTTTATTTTTCCTTATAATATGTTAAAACCAGCAAATGTTACAGGAACAGAACATATTATAAAATTTGCTGTAGATAAAAAAGTTAAGGTATTACATTTTATTTCAACGCTAGGCGTTCTCATGTCTGGTAAAAAAAGAGATGCAACTGTTTTTGAAGATGATGAATTAAAAGATAGTGAAGATCTACCAAATGGCTATGAACAAACTAAATGGGTTGCAGATAAAATGGTTTGGAGAGCAATGAAAAAAGGACTTCCTGTAAATATTTATCGTTTAGGAATGCTTTCTGGGCTTGGAGAATCTGGTATTTATCATAAATTAAGTGAATTTTTACCATGTTTTTTAAAAGGTTCTATACAAATAGGTATTTTTCCTGATATTGCTACTAAAATTGAAATGGTTCCGATTGATTTTGTTGTAAAAGCTTTAGTTAATATTTCAAAAAACAATGAAATTTTTGGAAAAACGTATCAAATGAATCATCCTGATGCTATGACAGCGGCAGGTTTTTCTAATTTTATGAATAAATATGGTTATCCAGTAAGATTATTACCTTGGGATATATGGAAAAATCATTTATTAAAACTTGGTTCTGAATTACGAAATAATGCACTTTACCCTTATGTTGATTTTATAAAAGTTTTACAAGAACATCAAACATATATGCCAGAAATGGATATGAGTAATTTTTTAAATTCAATAAAAAATACAAATTTAGTTTGTGATAATCAAAATATTTTATTACAAAAGTATTTTGATTATTTTGTTGAACAAGAATATTTACCAAAACCTCAGTAAAATATAATCAAAATAAAAATATTTTACTAAAGTTAAGGATTTGGAATTAATTAATATTTATTTTTAATTAAAAGCACTCAATCTATATTTTCATAAATTGAAGTAGATAGAAGTAAATAAACAAAAAAATTGATAATAAGCAATTTTTTTATTGTTATTTATTAGTTAAATCTTTAAATTAACGTGTTATATTGATCCTAGTTATTGTATCTAAAGGTAAAAAATTATGAGACAAAACATTAAAAGAATTATTATTGGAATGATTTTATCAACTATCGCTATTCCGTCTTTTGCAGAAGAAACAGCTATAAAACTTAAAGATGAATCAAAAATAGATAAAACTATTAAAAAAATTGAATCAGATTATAAAGGTTTAGGCATTTCAGCTGGTGCTATAAGTGGTATAGGATTCAGTTATAGACAATATTTTTATAAAACCTATGGTTTTAAAGCATCTACTGCTGGATATATCGATGATAATCAAAGTTTTTTTAATTTTGGAATACAAGGATTAAAAGAATTAAGTAGTAATGATTGGCTTAGATTTTATGTTCTTGCAGGGGTTTCAAATTTTAGCTTTAATAATACTAATTATATTTACCCAGAAAAGCCTGTACCTACTGAACCAACACCAAATACTACAACATCAACAGAACCAACAAAGTTAGTTGTAGTTCAAGAGCCTATAAAAACAAAAGTTTTTAGTAATTATATGAATTTTGGAGCTGGAATTGGTTTAGAGATTGGTAGAAAAGAACAAGGGCTTTCATTAGCTTTAGAATTACCTTTAGTTGTTTCAATAAAAGATTTTAATAAGCTAAATTTTATTTATCCAATTCCTCAAATATCATTGGTTTATAATTTTTAATTTAAAAACTCATTCCCTCAATCCCAAGTCTTCGCCTATCTGCTCACTCTTAGCAAGAGAAGGGGAGGTAATTGAAATGTTGTTATAAGTAATTCTTAATTATGATTCTATTTGTATTATAATATTAATCAATTGGTTAAATTTTTAGTTTTAATAAAATAATTATGTTAACGCTTTTAACGAAGCAAAAAGCTGATAAATCTGGAAACTCATCCCCTCAGTCCCCTTCTCTTGCAAAGAGAAGGGGAGGTAAGAAAAATTGGTTATGAATAATGTTTATTTTAAAGAAATCGATGGGGTGAGTTTTTATGAATGAAATAATTAAAACAACATCAAGAAACCTAAGAAAAAAACAAACAAATGCAGAAAATATTTTTTGGCAGTTAATAAGAAACCGAAAATTTGAAGGCAAAAAATTTTATAGGCAATTTCCAATCAAATTCAAAATTGATTTTACAGAAAAGTTTTTTATTGCAGATTTTTATTGTCATGAATGTAAAATTGTAGTAGAAATTGATGGTAAGATTCATGATAACCAAAAAGAATATGACCAATTCAGAACAGAAATAATAGGACAATTTGGAATTAAAGTAGTCAGATTTACCAATAATGATGTAGAAAATAATATTGAAAATGTATTATCTGAATTGAAAAAAATATTACTCGAAAATTTACCAATTATATCATAGTTTCAAAAGATAATTTTATCAGAAAATAAGCATATTATCATATTAAAGTCCCCTCTCTTAGAAAGAGTGAGCTGATAGGCGAAGACTTGATTTAGGGGTGAGTTTTTATTTTGCTCCATATTGTGTTAGTAACTCAATAATTTTTCTATCACTACGTAAGTTAAGTGCGTGCTCTAGCGCTGTTTTATTTTCATTATCAGGTAAATTAACATTTTTTGTTTGTTTTAAAATAAATTCTAAAACATCAAGATTAGAATTAGATTTAATTGCATAAATTAATGGTGTATCTCCTAAAGGATTCATTGGCATGTCAAAACTTTTAGTCAGATTTTTTGCTATTACTTCTAAAAATTCTAAATCATTTATAACATATTCTAAAAAACTTACTCCTTTAAAATTTGGATCTATTTGACCACCATAACTAATATTATCAAAACTTTCAAAATTTAATAGTGAACCATTTTCAATTAAAATCTTAGCTAATTCTTTTTTTATTTCTATTGAATGCCCGACATCAGAAAAAACAGTATATGTAAGGGCTGTATGACCGCCAGAATCTTTCAAATTAACATCTGCACCTGACTTAATTAACTCTTTAACTATTTCAATGTATCCATTATTTG
>JBBTGK010000329.1:6549-12725 GCA_038060635.1 Cyanobacteriota bacterium
ACATCTGCACCTGACTTAATTAACTCTTTAACTATTTCAATGTATCCATTATTTGCGGCAAACATTAAAGGTGTTGATTTATAACTGTTATATAAATTGACATCTGCACCTTTATTTATAAGAAGTTTTATTATATCAATATTATTAATTTCAATTGCTGTTATTAAAGTAGCAAAACTATCTTTTTTAATATTTGCTCCTTTATTTATAATTAAATTAATTATGTCAATATTATTAATTCTAATTGCTACGACTAATGGAGTAACACCATCTTCATCTGACAAATTAATATTTGCTCCTTTATTCAACAAAAACTCTATTATTTCTCTGTTTTTATTCAATATAGCTATATTTAATGCTGTATTTTCATCTTTATCTTTATAATTTATATCCGCACCATTTTTTAGTAAAGATTTAATTTCAGATAAATTATTTGTTTTAGCTGCAATAATCAAAGGTTTATCACTTGTCAGTATTATATTTGTTGAATTACAAGAATAAATAGATATAAATAAAGCAAAAATAAATGTATAAAAGAGTAAGTTTTTTGTATTTTTAAAAAAATTATTTTTCATTTTGTCTCCCCATCTTTATTCTATTATTCTAATATATTTTACTAAAAAAAATTGAATATTAAAAATTAATGTAAAGATTAAATTAATATAGTAATGCAAAATTGGTTATAATTAGTTTTTATGAAAAATTTTCTTATATTTATAAATGCATTATTACTACTTATCTTTGTAAATTTTACAGATATTTTATTTGATTTTGAAGAATCTATTTTTTATTTACTACCAATAACATATTTATCATGGAATTTAAAAAATAATAAATTAAACATAATATTTACCTTTATTTCTGCTATAACTTGGATTAGTACTGAGATTTTTACTGGTAATAATAAAAATATTACTAATATACATTCATTTTGGAATTTTATAATAACACTTTTCTTTTTTTATATAATAAGTTATTTAACTTGTAAAGTAAAAGTTTTATTAGAAAAAGAAATTGAATTAGCTAGAATTGATTTTTTAACTAATCTTTATAATAAAAGAGCTTTAAAAGAACAAATTGATATACAAATAGATAAAATGAAATTATCTGAAAGCTTTTTTTCTATTGCTTTTATAGATCTTGATGGGTTTAAAAAAGTAAATGATGATCATGGGCATACAAAAGGAGATTTTGTTCTTATTGAAATTGCAAAAATAATAAAAAATAATCTAGAAAATCATGATTTTGTATCAAGAATAGGTGGAGATGAATTTATTATTGTATTTTTTGATCCTGAAATTGATCATATTAAAGAAAAATTGGAAAAAATAAAAGATAATATAGAAGAAAATATGATAAAACTAGATCTTGATGTTACTGCAAGTATAGGATTAGTTACATATAATAAAGAACCTGAAAATTTTGATGCTATAATAAAATTTAGCGATGAAAAAATGTATGAAGCAAAAAAAGCTGGTAAAAATGTTATTGTATGTGACTTTTTTTAGATGAATTTTCCAATAAATATAACCTTTTCAGGTGTAAATATAGAATCTCATTTAGTATTTGAGCTATTAGCTTATTCAATTGGATTTAGATATTATTTATATCTAAGAAAAAAACAAAAAGATACTATAAGCAATGAAAACAGGTTATGGATATTTATTGCAGCTGGTTTAGGAGGACTAATTTTTTCGAGAATTTTATCAGCCTTAGAAGATTTCCCTACTTTTATTTCGTCAACAACACCATTTTATTATTATTATTCCAATAAAACTGTTTTAGGTGGTTTATTAGGTGGGCTTATTGGCGTTGAAATAACAAAAAAAATTTTAAAAATAAAAGAATCTTCAGGGGATTTAATGGTTTATCCTTTGATACTAGGAATGATGATAGGAAGAGTAGGTTGTTTTTTAGCTGGGTTAGAAGATGGAACGTATGGAACTGAATCGAATTTACCTTGGGCAATAGATTTAGGAGATGGTATTTATAGACACCCTACAAACTTATATGAAATACTTTTTTTGGGATTACTATGGTTTATTTTAGTAAAATTAGAAAAAAAATACACTTTTTCAAATGGTTCAAAATTTAAGTTATTTTTATCTTCTTATTTACTATTTAGATTTTTTGCAGAATTTATAAAACCAGTATATAAATTTACTTTTGGCATAAGCTCAATACAAATAGCGTGTATTTTGGGTTTAATATATTATTATAGAGTTTTTATTCATCCAAAAGAGCTTTTTGAAACAAAATAATTACTATACATTTTATGTGATAAATATTTTTTTTGACAGTAGATATATTTAGCCACGGATTTCACTAATAACACAGATAAGAAATTTTCTCAAAAAATACACTTTAAATTCTTTTTAATATGAAAAAGCTTGACAATTTTTTTTGATTGTATTATTGTATTAGTTAAGTAGTACAATAATACAATTTAAAGAGGTTGTAAAATGAAAATATTAAATGAAAATATAAAAAATTATCAAGTTTTTACTAATGAAAAAATGAGATATTTCTTTAATATTAAATATTCATCTTTTTATCTAATTTGGAGTTTATAAATGTATTTACAAATAAACCCTAATAGCGGAATACCCGTTTATTTGCAGATTATCGAACAAATAAAACACGCTATTTCTATAGGTGTTTTTGAAGTAGGTAAAAGTATTCCCACTATAAGAGAAATTGCTTTACAACTCTGTGTTAATCCAAATACAGTTGCTAAAGCTATAAGGGAACTAGAGCGGGAGGGCTTTTTAAAAACTTATGTTGGTAAAGGCTCTTTTGTTACCGAAAATTCTACAAATATAAATAAAAATGATAAGGAAGTAAAAATAATGCAACTAATAGAAAAATGTGTTAAAGACGCTAAATGGATTGGCTTAGATAAAGATGTTTTTATCAAATATATAAATGAAAATTGGGAAAAAATATTATCAGAAGGAGAACAAAATGACAAATCTAATAATTAAAGCTACTAATCTTAGCAAAAAATATGATAATAATACCTTTGCTTTGAATAATTTAGATATAAATGTTAATGAAGGTTCTGTTTATGGTTTATTAGGGCAAAATGGAGCAGGTAAATCAACTTTACTAAGAATTATTATGTCTTTATTAAAACCAACAAGTGGAAATATAGATGTTTTAGGTGTAAATCCTTTAGAAATGAATAAAAGTATAAAACAACAAATAGGTTATTCTTCAGATTCTATGCAACTTATACCTTGGTTAAAAGTAGGTGAAATGCTAAATTATAATGGTGTTTTTTATGATACTTGGGATGTTCCTTATGTTGAACAATGGGTAAAAAAATTAGATTTGCCACTAAATAAAAGAGTTTTTTCATTATCAAGAGGAAACAGACAAAAATTAGCCCTTATAATGGCAATAGGACATAGACCTAAATTATTAGTACTAGATGAACCTGCTGGTGGTTTAGATCCTTTAGCAAGAAAAGATTTTTTAGAAAGTATGATTGAATTAATTAATGAATCTGGAACTACTGTTATAATTTCATCTCATTTACTAACAGATTTAGAAAGAATTTCAGATTCTATCGGCTTAATAGCTAATGGAAAAATGCAAATAGAAATGGAGTTAGAAATACTAAAAAATTCTACCAAACAAGTAAGAATTGCAACAAAAAATAATGTTTTAGAACCTAAATTAAAAGATATTTTAAAAATGCAAAAAACTGAACATTCAATAACTATAACTTTTAAAAATTGGAATAATGATAAAATAAAAGAGCTTAAAGCCTTATTTCCAGATTCTATCATAGACATAACTCATTTAAGCCTTGAAGAAATCTTTCTTGCTTATACTTAGTGAGAAGTAAAAAGTGAAAAGTAAGAAGATAAGAATGTTTCTAATATCAACTTATTATAGTTAATTATTTTTCGCAAAACAATTTTTCTTAAGTATAAATATCTTTAAAATATTTCTCTATTAAAAACTTATAAATTTTATCTACATTATGAGGAGGTAAATTCATGCTAAAACACATATCTTTATTTAGAAAAAGCTTTGCTATTTCAGTTTCAATTACAATGCTCATTACATTGCTTTTTCATGCTATGATTTTTTCAATTCAAGTATTTGTAAATCCAACAAACAAATATTTAGCTTCAAATAACTATAATTATATGATTTTTTCGTTTTTTGAAAAAATTTTACAAGAAGGAACTACTTTATCTTTATTTGTATTATTTTTTCCTTTCTTGATGTTATCCTTTTTTAGTGAGTTTTTTTATACCAGAAGTTTACAAAAAAAAGAATTATTAAAAAATATTTTTACCGAATATTTTAAATGGTTTTTGGGATTGAATTTAATTTCAGTTGTTCTAAAACTTCTTAGTAACAATCCTTTTAATAGTAATAATAACTATTTTTTAGAAAATATCTTTATTGCTACTCTAAGTTTTTATCTTTGCATGATTGTTTCAAGTAATACTAAAATAATAATAAAATCTTTAAAATATGGATTACCGCTTTTTATTTTTTCAGCAACTCTCGGAAGTAGTTTTGAATTAGCTCAAAAAATCGCTTTCTTAGCTTGGTTTATTTATCTTTTTTATCTATATAAATTTATTATAAAAAATGATGATGACATAGAAATTGTTGTACCTGGTAAAGCAGATGATGAAAATTTAGCTATGAGTAAATTAACACTTTTTTCTAAAGAATTTTACTCAAAAGATATAAAATTAATTGATTATAAGACTTTATTAAGTAAAAAAATAACTACTTTTAAATTTATAACTAAACCAATTTTTTCATTTTATACACAATATATCTTTGTTTGTTTATTAATAGTGCTTTATTTTTCAATAAAATCATCTACTCTTTATTTTTCTAATGAAAATGTAACAAATTTTTCTCAAGATATTTTTCCATTAACTTTAATGTTTGTATTTTCTTTAACATTATCTTTAATACCTCCTAAATTTATTTTATTACCAAAAGAAGAACTTTTTTTTACCAGAGCAATAACTAAAAAAGAAATATATTTATCTTCTTTTATATCTCAAGGTATATCTCTATTTATATTATGCTCTCTTTCTTTTTTAATGTTAAAATTAGGTGCTTTTTATATTGACATTAATTATTTAATTTTTCCTTTATTTACCTTATGGATTTATATTGCAGGTGAAATTGGTATATTTTTAATATTTATTTTAATAATGAGTGATTTATCATCAAATATAGTTAATAATATTACTATAAATGAAGCTTTTATTGATTATACTTTTTATTCAAGTTCATTTCTTATTAGCTTAAAAAATACTGGTTATTTTGCTATCACAATGTGGTTATTAGCATTCGCAATTAGATTTTTTGATTATAATTGGTATTGTCATAAAGAAATTGGTTTATTTAGAGGCTTTTCTAATACTATAAAAAATTTGGCTAAATTATACTTACCATCAGTTGCTCTTATATCAGTTATTTTACCAATAATTTTTTATTTTAATCCTTTAATTAGATTTTTGAATCTACCACCAGTTGATTTTTATGATTATTATTATAATAAGCAAGATATAATGGAAGCTTTATTATATAAAGAAGATTTTAATAATGATTCTAGAAAATATAATATTGGCTTTGAACATAAAAGTACATCTTATTTTGAAAAACTAATAAAAAATCCTTATGATAGTAAAGCTTACTTAAAAGTTTCTACAAATTATTTAGAAAATCTATTATCAGATAGAATTTATAATTCTAGAAAAAATTATATTAAACCAATGAGCTTAGATAAAGTTCAACTTTATTTGAAAAAAATAGAATACTTAAATTCTTTTACTCAAGATCTAAAAAAATCTCATGAATATTTTTATAATCAAAGTTTATATTATTATTTCAAAAATTCTCCTGAATTAGCTATAAGTTCACTAGAAAAAGCAAATATTCAACATAAAGCTAAATATTATTTTATTTTAGGTATGATTAATGAAAATAAAAAAGATTTAGCAAAATCTTTAGAAAATTATAAAAATGCTTTTAAATATTCAGAGAAGAAAATAGGTGATTATTACTTAAGAAAAAGATTTTTATTAAGAAAAATAGGAAATATTTATTGGGATCAGGAAAAATATGAAGAAGCTTTAGATTATTTTATTTATGAAGATAAAAGTAGGTTCACCTTTTTTGAAACTAAA
>JBBTGK010000330.1:0-13539 GCA_038060635.1 Cyanobacteriota bacterium
TATGTTGTTTTTTTTCTTCATCATAAGTATATTTTTTTGTAATTAGGTGATACAAAGTTGAGCCACAAGAATAAACATCTAGTTGAAAATCGGAAGGAGAATCAGAAGATTGTTCTGGAGGAGCAAAAAAAACTGATTGATATTTCATAGTTGTAGTAGATGATTTTTTATTTTTAGAAATACCAAAATCTATTAAAATAGGTTTTATTTCATTAAAATCTTTAACTATTAATATATTAGCTGGTTTTATATCTCTATGAATTATATTATTTTGATGAACACACTCTAAAGCAGAAAGAATATCAATAATTATTTTTATAAAAAAATCTATATTTAAATCGTTTTCTTTTACAAAAACCTCTAAATCTTTAGAATTTTCATAATATTCAAGAACAATATATGCGGTATTATTATCTTCAAAAAAAGTAAATATTTTTACAATATTATTATGAATTAATGCTTTAGTTTTTTTAAATTCATCTGAAAATTTAGTTTTTAAATTAGCAAATTCTTTTTCATCTTTTTCTTCAATATGTTGATTGTGTCTATTTCTTGAAACTAAATCTGATGGATAAAGCTCTTTTATTACTACTTTCTTTTTTGAAAATATATCATAAGAAATATAAGTATTACTAAAACCACCTTTTGAAGATAAGCTACAGCCAATTATATATCTTTGATCGCATATTATAGTTCCATGATCTAAAAGATCTACTGTAGGAGATTTTTCTTCATAAAAACAATTACTACATTTATTTACTTCTTTTGTATAATCATACGTAAGTTCCATACAATTCATACAAAGATGTTCTAAAGATAGTTTTTTTAGTTCTTCTAAACCATTTTTAATCATAATTAGTCAACAATAAAAAAAGTCATAGATATTTCTTCATCAATTTCTATCGATCGACCTTCACTAGAAATAATTATTTCTTTGTCCATTCCCAAAATAGAATATTTATCCTCTTTTACTTCCACATTAAATGGTTGTCCATAATTTGAAATTTTTAGCTTATTTTTAGAAGCAGTTAATTGGCTATTTATTTTTTCAAAAGAAACTTTGAAATCAACATTATATTTTTCTATCAATTTAGTTTTATTTTTGAATATTTCATCAAGAAAAACATAGCTCTTATCGCTTGTATTAAAAGATTTTGATACAACATTTATTTCACTAACAGGAAGGTTTATTTTTTTTACTTCTTGTGTTTTTTTATAAAAAAATAAAATACAAACTTCCTTTTCTTTTTGAATTTGAGGCAATTTAAAATACATTTTATGTTCTTTTTTATGAGGATGTGGATAAAAAACATCTCCAATAGATATATTTTTAATGCCATTTTCTTCTAATTTAAATTCTCTATCTTTTTGTTGAATAGTTACAGGTTCTTTAAGATTTTCTATTTTTAAAATATTATTGCCTGCATTTTTAACATCTATTATTAATTGAGTTCTTGATAAATAACTACTTCCATCACTTTCTTTTATTGCCTCCAAAGAAAAATAATCTTTTATTAGTGAATATTTTTTATCTTCTTTTAATTTATCTAACTCAATTTTAGCCAAATCATCCATTTTAAAAAATCCAAGAGTTCCAAAAGAATTTTTTAATCTTCCTAAAAGTATTAATTCAGTTTCTTTAAAAATATTATATTCATTTTTTTTACCATTATATTCATGTGTTAAAATTAAAACAGCCTCAGATATTGGTTTTGATGTTTTTTTAATTCTTTTTGTTTCTGAATTATCACTAATTTCTTCTTTTTTAACTTTTTTAGTTTCAGTAAAATCTTCCACTTTAATCTCTTTTATATCTTCTATAATATTATTTTGTATTACAACATGCTTTTTGATAGGAGCTGTTATTTCACCTAAATTATTATCTTTCATAATTATTTCGATTCTATCATTTTCTTCTTTTTCAACAAAAGAAATAATAACATTTGTTTTTGTTAATTGAGGTACTAAATATTTTTTTATAGTATCTCCTAATATATTTATTTTTTTTTCTATTTCTTTTTGTAAGCTAATTTTATTAGAAAATGTTTTTTCATATTTTAAAGGAAGATAAATTTTTACATATTCAGAAAAATATAAATTAAGTGCTTTTTCATATTTTGCTCCTGCATAAGCTTTTTCAAGATTTTCTTTTATATTATAAGGTAAGTTTTTATCATAAACAGCTTTTTCTGTAAATCTAAAAATTAGATTATAAAACTCTTCTGGTTTATTTATTTTATCTAAAAAATCATCAGACAAAATAATATCTTTATTCAAAAAGTTATTTTTAACTAATTCACTTGCTTTATTAATAATATCTTTAAATCCCATTTTTATTCCTCTAAAATAACTATTTATTTATTCAAATTTTCTTTTTTAACATAATCATCTATATTAATATAAATCTTATCTAAGTTTGATGGAGAGAATACAAACATTAGTAATTGAAAACAAATTAGTATTATTAATATTATATTTATAAAAAATAATCTATCTACTTTTTTTTGTATTTTTTGAAAAGAAAAATCATTATTAATATTTTCACTTTCTAATGTAATTTTATTTTGATTTTTTTCTGGTAAATTTTTACTATCTTTGATTAAAAATTGACTATTATTACTCTCACTATCATTTTTTTCAAACCTTAGTATAATTGCACTAAAATTATCAGGTGCATTTCCTTGATAAACAATTTCTTTTATTTTTTCTACTATTTTATTCAAATCGTTTTCTGATAATAATTCACCCAATTTATTTTCACTAATTACTTTGGTAACACCATCAGTACATATAAGAATTTTTGAAGAAGTGTTTATTTTTATAGTTTTATAATCTACAGAAGAATTTTCAATTCCCATTGCTCTCATTAAATAACCATCAGAATTACTATGATCCGATGTTATTTGTGATATATCTTTTGAATATTCGTTAAAAATATATATTCTAGAATCACCTACATGAAAAACAATCAAAGCATTTTGTTCATTTTCTGAAGAACTATTTTCTTGAGGTATATAAACAACACCTGAAAAAGTTGCTGCCATCTCTTTAAGGTTTTTATCAGATTTTTGGACAGAAAAAATAGCTTCTTGTGTTAATTTCATTGCTTTCATTATTGCTTCAGAAGCATTTCTTTCTTCTTTTAATTTTTTTGAACAAATAGTATTAAACGTTGAAGTAGTTAGTCTACTAGCTATCCAACCACCTGAAGAACCTCCAACACCGTCTGAAACACAATAAATATTATCTTCTATGTTAACACAAATACTATCTTCATTTCCTCTGGTTATATAACGCTCTTTTGCTCCCTTATCAGTTATTGAAGAGTATGTTATATTAAAAAAAACGTCTTCCATATTATTTTTCTCTTACTTCAAAATCATAATAAGTATTTTCAGATGATTCTATAACAAAATTTTTATTTAAAATATTATTTTTTATTTCATTTTTTATCATTTTAGTTTCTTTTTCTCCTTTATAATCAAAAATAATAGAGCCATTAGAAGAAAAAATTATACAATCTATAATATTTTTAGCTAATTGAAGTTCTACATGAACTCGACTTATAGTATCTTCAGGCAGTTTTAGACTTTTTGAATCAAAAATAATTCCATTAGATTTTTCGTTACGACCAATATTAAAAGTATTTTCATCAGAAAAAATAGTTATTTCATCTTGGTATATAATTTTATTATTTTCTATTTGTTTGTAAAAAAGATTATATCTATTTTGAATTTTTTCATTATTTAAAACAACAAAAGAATCTGAACTTAAAGAATTTTTTTCTATAATATCAAAAGATATATTTTTACTTGCTATTTTAAAACCATTATCATTAAAATAAGAATAAATTGTTTTTTCTAATGTATCTTTTATATTAATTAATTCTTTAAAATTTCTTTTACTAACATACAAAGTATATTTAGATGAAATAACACTTGTATTTTTTTTAGGATATAAAATCTCGATTTCTCTTAAAATTTTTTGAACAAAATCATACATATAATTATTTACCTCTAATTATCTAAAATTTGATTAGTATTTTTTATTCTTTCTTCAACTTCAACTATTACTATTAAAAGAACAACAAAAAATATGAAACATAAATTACCTATTTTAGAAAAAGCAATAGGTATAAAAGGATATCCAGTCATTGGAATATAGACTAAATTACCTGCGACTGTAATAAAAACGGATATTAATAAAAAACCTGACGCAGTAACAGCAAAAGATTTAAAATAGATATTTTTTGTTTTTTCAGCAATAATGATAGAAAAAAAGCTAAAACAAGAAACAAGAAATATTATCATAGTTAAAGTAAAAAAGCCTGTTTGATTTGAAAATGAAGCAAAAACATAATCTTTATTTACATTAGATATTATTTCTGATGTTCCTCTTCCAAATCCATTTCCAAAAAATCCTCCTTCATAAACATATTTGTATAGATTATAAATATCTTCATTAATTACATGATTACCATTTGAAAAAAAACCTTCATAAGAGTTGTATAGTTTATTATCTTTATCTTTTAGCAAAGTATAATCAAATAAGCCATTAATTGCCATAAAACGGATTACTCTTTGTATTATAGTTTTTTCTAAAGTTGAATTTTGTAAAAGAAAAAATACCATTGTCATAATAGAAGTAAATCCAGCATATAAAAATAACATAGTTGATTTAAAATTAAATTCTAAGAAATAAATTAAAACAAATCCAACTAATAAGATGTTAAATATCCCAATTCCACCATCTAAACTAAAAGCAGGAGGAAGCATAAGAGAAAGCATTAATAACACAGACCAATTATTACTTTCATTAATTTTTATCTTTGTTTTTATTAAATTTTCACGTATAAAATTAGTAATTTTATTAATATTTTTATAACTCTTTATTTCTTCTAATTTTTGTATATAATCAGATTTTTTTAATTTACTTATTATTTTAATGTATTTAAAAACTTCTTTTAATATTATACTTAAAACTATAAAAAAACTTGTAATAAAACAAAGTAAAATAGCTACTGAGAAAAATAATGCAATTTGTTTAAAAAAACTGTCATAAAAATTAAATTCTATAAGACTCGTAACTGTATCTGATATTAGTTTTGAAATACTTTTTTTAGTTAATTCTTTAAAAAGATAAATACTAAGTATAAAAACAGGAACAGAAACATAAAAATGAATTACATTATCATTCATATATGAAGGGAAATATTTATGTTTTTTTAACATAAAAGGTAAAATAGTGATATTTACCATTGAATATAAGATAAAAAAATGAACTCTATCTATTTTATGCATATAATAAGCTACAAGTGATGATATTATAATAAATACAATTAAAAACATATTAATATTGCTATTAAAAACTTTAATTAAATTACTTTGTTTTATGTTATTTATATAATTATTTATAGAAATTCCTGTTAATCTTAAAAACCAAATTTTATATAATTCTGTTTTTAATAAAAATAAAGTTGCTAAAATAAATATCATAATATAAATATGAAAAAGGATATAGTTATTAAATGCAGATATATCTAAATCAACAACTAAATTTGATTTTTTATTATCTTTTTTAATATTTTTTTCTAATTTTTCTTTTAATTCATAATTAACTTCTATAAGAGCCAAAGTTTTTTTATTTCTAAAATGTTTTTGAAAACAAGTTTCTTTTATATTAACAAGCTCTTTTTCACTTAATATTTCTGGTATATACACACCACAGTCGATATATTCTTTACCTATTTGATTATCTTTTTCTTTTTGATATTTTACTTCCATTGTTACAAGCATAGGATTTGAAAACATAGTAAAATTGTATAATAAACCTGTATTTAAAAGAATAAAAGAGATTAAAAAAATAATTTTCCCTAAATTTGATCTTATTAAAAAACTTATATATAGACATAAAAAATTAAAAAAACTAAATAAGTAAATGCCTAAATTACCAATTTCAAAACCTAAATCATAATAATATTTTTTTATGATAATAGCTATAATAATAAAAATAACTGAAAATAATAAATTATAGTTAAAAAGCCTACTAATTTTACTTCTTAACATTTTTACTTACCTTTAAATTATGATATTCGCTAATAAGTTCTTTTGTTATAGTATCTGCTGTTCTTGGTGAAGTAGTATCTTCTAAAAAAACAGAAAAAGCTATTTCAGGATTATTTTCTGGATAATAACCAATAAACCAACTTCCATTTTCTTCAGATGTTCCTGTTTTACCAGAAATAAGACCATATTTAAAATTATGTAATGTATTATAGGCTCTTCCTGTTGATTCATAAGTATTATTATTTACAGCAGATTTTAACCAACTTTTCAAAATATAATTAGTTCGATCTCTTTTAAAGACTTTTTTTGATTTTATACTTATAGGATCATTTTTATATAATCTAGGTTTTATAAGATAACCATTATTGGCAATCGTTCCTATTAGTTGTAATTGATGATAAATATTTGTTTTTACATAATTTTCTCCTATACCAAGATGAATTAAGCCATCATTTATCGAATCCATTTTTACAATATGAGGCTTATAAATACTTTCATTTTTATTAGTAAAAAAATTACTGTTCATAATATCAGTTTTGGCATTTTCATTTGGAACAATAAGATAATCAAAATTATAAGCTAATCTATAAAAAGTAGAAATGGGGCTATTTGAATCTTTTATGCTAGAATTTTCAATAAATTTTATATAAGTATAGAAAGCGTTATTACAAGATGCTGTTAGAGCGTGTTGACCTTTAATATCTCTAATTTTTTGCCCTGTATATTTTAAATAACCATGTGTTTTACAAGCAAATCCATCACATTCTGCATAAGGAAATCCAACACCTGAATCTAATATAGAAGCAGATACAAATACCTTAAAAGTGGAAGCAGGAACATTTATTTCTGAAAAAACAGAATCAGGTAAACTTTCAGGATATTTAGCCAAAGATAAAATACTACCGTTTTTTAAATCCATAACACCAACTTGCCCTTTTTTAAAAACCTGTTTATGACTTTCTAATATTTTAGTTACACTCTTTTGTAAATTTATATCTATTGTTTTAGATTCTAAAGAAGCATCTTTTTTTATAAAAACTGTTCTTTCTGATGTTTTGTTATTATTTTTTAGTGAAATATTATTTATAGCAAAATTATAAGTTTTTTTTGCATCTTTAGGTAAATAATCTGAATAAATATCTCTATTTTGAAAATATATTTTATTAGAATAAAAAGAATATAAATGAAAATATGAATTTATAAAAAAGAAAATTATTGGAAATAATAAAAATATAATAGTTCTTGTACTATAAACATTTAATTTGATCTTTTCTTTTTTAGTATTTTTAATTATATACAAAATAGCTAAATATAAAACAAAATTTAGTAGAATAACCTCATATTTAGCATAAAATAAACTTATTATAAAAAAAGGTAAGGCTAACAATAATTTTTTCATTGTTTACCTACATATATATTTATATCAGTGTCTTGTCGTAAAATAGCTTCTCTTTTTTCTATACTTTGAATTTTTAAAGGTTTATTTTTTTCAATAGTTTCAATTAAACCTTTTACAATATATGGTTTTACAACACTATCTCTTTTAGATGTAACTAATATTTTTTTATCTGTATCTAAAATTTCTTTATCAGATTTTTCACCTGTTTGAACTACATTATATCCATTACTAATTAACTTCATTGCCAAATCTATTTCTTCACTACTTTTTCCCCCAACATTAAAAATACTAATAGTAAATTTTTTCTTTTCAGATTCTAGTAAATCTTGACCAAAATAAGAAGAAATTAAGTTTTTAGGTTCATCCAATAAATCTTTATGATTTTTTTTATATATTTCAATTTCTCCATTTTGAGATATTCCTGCAATATTATTTGTTCTTAATAAAGCATTTTGACTAGCATAATATAAGTTTCTTCCAATATAAAATGCTTCGTATTTTGAAAAAGGGATATCTAAAGATTTTATATAATCTATTATCTTAAAAATTTTAGTAGGATTTTTTATTACTTTATCTAAAAAAGCTAATATTATAGTTATTTTTCTTTTAGTTCTATCTAAATCTGTATCATTTTTATCAGTATTAGAACATTTATTTATTTTATTTTTGCCTTCATTTAATTTTCTAAATCTTAAATAATGATGAATTTGTTTACCATTAAGAAGTTGAAGCCCTTTTTTTAAATCAATATGTAATTTTGTACTATTATCATCATAATACATACACCTTTCTACATTTATTTGTAAACCACCTAAAATATCAACTATTTTTTCTATATTTTCAATTTGTAAACTACTTGTATAATCTATTTTGGCAGAAATAATTTCTTCAAGTTTTTTCTTTAATTCTTCTATTTTTGTAAATGAATTTATTTTTGTAGCTCTATTATTTTTATCAAAAACAATGGTATCCCTAGGAATAGAAAGAATACTTATTGGACTGTTTATTTCAGAAGGAAAATGAATTAATGTAATAGAATCAAATCTTTGTTGCTTATTTTTTAATGTATCTGCGGCTGTAATAAGAAGATTAAACGGTTCTTTTATTGGTGTTACAAGAAATAAAACAAATTTTACAATGAAAAAAGATGTTATCAATATTGATAATGTAATACTAAACAGAATAATATTTTTTCTAAATTTTTTCATAGTTTGAATTTTATCATAAATGAAAATTAATTACAATGATAAAATTAAACAAATTGTTTAATTTTGTTTTTCTTTATATTCATGTTTTTTAACTAAATAATCAACTATGTTTCTTTCTTTCATATCAAAAGAAACTCCTATTAAATATATTTCTTTGTTGCAAGATAAATAACTTTCATAATATTTTTTGTTTTGTATTTGCTCTATTGCAATATTAGATTTTTTTCCTAGTTTAAATTCAAAAATAAAAATCGTATCATCTGTTTCAACTACAGAATCAACAAAACCTTTTGATACAGATACTTCTGATTTTACCCTTACTCCAATAAGAGTAAAAATTATATGAAAAATAGTATGATAGTAAAATTCTTTATCAATTACATTACTTCCTTTGTGTGGGTGTATTTGATTTGGTATTGTGCCAAATAAAGCTATTAATAACTTAAAAAACTCATCTAAATTTTTACTTTTTAAAGCTCTTATAATTCTACTAATTGATATTTCATTACTTTTTTTGTTTGTCATATCAATTAAAATTGATTTTAAAAGAGAGTCTTTTACTTCCATATTTGGATAACTTAAAATATATTCTCTATCTGTAATATCATATTCAATTATTTCTTTTATTGTTAAATACCCTGTTTGAAATAAAAGTGCATACACATTCATATCATCAACTTCATAAGTTGAAAAATCATTTTTACTTAAAACACAATTTTCTAATTTTTTTATATCTATATCATATTCTTTTATCATTTTTATTAAAAAAGTAGGTGAGCCAGTTTCAAACCAATAGTTATTTATTTGTTGATTTTCAAAAAGTAATAATAATGAATATGGATTATACAAAAAGTCTTTTCCATTCCAAGAATATCCATTATACCAATTTTTTAACTCTTTTTTTAGTTTTTCTTCAGTTACATTTAGTTTTTTTGCTAATATAGTTATTCTTTCATCAAAATAACTATATAATTGTTTTTCTGTTATACCGACTATATTTGCAAATTTATCAGATAATGTTATATCTGTTAGGTTATTTAGAGCTGAAAATATTGATACTTTACTAAATTTTGATACTCCTGTTAAAAAAACAAAATGTAAATATTCATCATTTGCTTTTATTGTTTCATAAAATTCTTTTAAAACCTTTCTCATTTCTATGGCTTTTTCAATATTTTCAATATATTCAATTATAGGTTTATCATATTCATCTATTAATAAAACTACTTTTTCTGTTTTTGATAATTCTTGTATCAAATTTTTAAATGCTATTTTATGATTATCTGTTTCTAATTTTATATTATAGTTTTTATATATAGCTTTTATTTGCTCAAAAAGAGAGCTTTTGAATCCTTCTACGCCTTCAGAATAAATTAAATCATTCATAGTTAATTTTATTACAGGGTGTTTTTTAAATTCAATTTTATCATATATCCATAATCCTTTAAATAACTCTTTATTTCCTAAAAAAATCTCTTGTAAAGTGCTAATTAATAATGATTTTCCAAATCTTCTAGGTCTTGATAAAAAAAAGTATTTATCATCTGTTTCTAATAAATTATATATTTCTTCTGTTTTATCTACATAAAGTTTATTAGCTTCTATTATGTCTTTAAAAGTTTGAATACCTAAAGGTAAATTTTTTAACTTTTTTTCTTCCATTTTTTTATCAAATAATTTTTTATTTTATATCTATAAATATTATACTATCTATATTATGTAAAAAAATTAAATCTATTGCAAAAATAAAACTTAAGCATTATCCTATAAAAAGTTATTTAAAAATAAATAAAAACAGTGGGAATAGAATTACCTGAAAAATATATTTTATCTTCAAAAATAGAACTTAATGGCAAATATGTAAATCTTACATACTATGCTTTTTAATGTATTCATTTTTTCTGATATTTTTGATATAATTTCCATGGATATTTACCTATATTTTTTTATTTGAATACTAAATAATATTTGCTTTATATCCAAACTCATAATTTCGTTTTGTTAATTTGTCCACTGTATTGTTATTATAGTTTTATCATAAAAAAACAATTTGTTTAACTTTGAATATATTTTAAAATTGGAAAAACCAAAAAAACTTTTTTAAATAGAAAAAATTATCATTACATATTTTTAAAATATTCTTTGTGATAAAATATTTATATGAAACAAAATTAAATATCTTCTTGGAAAATTAGAAAATTATGGCAAATATAGGAATGAGTGGTGGAGAAATACAAAAAAATCTCCAACTAAATAAAGTAAAAGAAAATCAACAAATTGAGCTTAAAGATCTATTAAAAGGAAGAGAAGCTTTAGCAGGTGCAAAACAAGTTGAAGCAAAGCATAAAAAAGAAGAAGTTACTAAAACTCAAGGTAAATATAAAGCATATAAAAATGCTTATCAATACTTATTGGGAGACGATCCAAATGAAGGATATGTTGAAGTTGAATATGAAAATACTAAAGTTGAAAAAACTAAAGCTCTTGAAAAGAAACAGGAAAAACCTACTTTAGAAGAAATTGAAGAGTATGGATTAAGAGAACGCTTTAAATCAAAAATAAAATATTTTTTAGGTGATGATTTTAATGAAGATGAAGAATATCAAGAAGAAAACCTTATTTCCGAAGAAAAAATAAATGATAATCATATAAAAATAGAATTTGCAAAAAGAGCTTATTCAACCCTATTTCAATATATTTTTGAATCTTTAGGCGATTTTGATTTTGATAGACCAGAAGATTCTCAACTTTTTATTGATTATGGAATTCCTGAAATGGCTATATATAAATTTCTATTTTTACATCAAATGGCAAGATCTTCAGCTGATTTTCCTAATGTAATGGATATTTCAATTCTTATGTACAAATTAAAAAAAATAGGTTTAGAAATAGATTCAGAAAGATTAAAAGATATAATTAATGATAGTTTTGAAACTCTAAAAAAAGTTAAATATACTTTGGCTAGTTTTGTTTATATTCCACTCCAAGAAGTTTTGGCAAAAATAGTAGATGATTTGAGTCTTTTTTATAAACAACAATTTATTGCTTTTTCAGAAGAGCTTGAAGTTGATTATTTTATTAATTTTGAGTCAAATATACCAGAAAATATTGCTATAGAACTTAAAAGTAGAATTGATTCAAATGATTCTATTGTAGATACTAATACTAGAGAAATAAAAATATTAGAATTAAAATTGAAAATACCAAATCAAAAAAACTCAAAAGAAATAAATGAAACTATTACAAAGTTAAAAATTGAAATAGACTCTGCTATTAATGAAAAAAATATACTATCTTTTAAAATTACTAAATACATTTATGTTTATGTTTTCTTAAATTCAAATTTAAAAATTATCGATTTTAATAAAAATATCCCTATTGATAAAATGAAAAGATTTTTAGATTTTTTTGGTATAGATTGCAATAATAATAAAATAAAAAAAATTATTGAAGGTAAAATAAGTCTAACTAAATTTAAAGAAGAAAGTTCTTATAAAAAAGAAAATATTAAATTAAGCCAAGATACAGTTGAAATAAAAGTAAAAAGTTCAATAAATGAAATAAATAAAATACCTCAAATAAAACAAATTCAGTTTTTTAAGGGTATAAGAAATCAATCATTTGAACAAACATCAAATATTTATTGGTTCAGTCAAAAAAAATTAATAAATTTAAAAAGTTAAATAAAGTTAATTTTATATACTATAACCTAATACGAATTTGAAATATTTTTTAAAATCTTTTCAGCTAAATCAGAATCGAATTTAGATAAATCAGCGTTTTTTTCATTTATATTATTATTTCTATCTTTATCTGTTAACTTAATTTTATCTTTGAAATGCTCTGGTATTTTAGCATTTTCATTTATTAATTTCTTTTCATTAATTTCTTTTTCTATAATTTCTTTTTCTATTTTTTCATCAGATTTATTAATTATATTTTCTTTATCTAATACTTTAATATTTTCATCTTTAAAATCAACAGGAGTTACAAAATTTTTAAGAAACTTACTTGTAAGATTTACAGAATCAGTCATTTCTTTTCTGAACTTTTCTTTTGATTTATTTGTTTCATCACTTTTTTTTGTTAAATTATTATCAAAATTGATTTTTTCATTAGAGATATTTTTCTGAGCTTTTTCTTTATCTTCAGAATTAGTTTCATGTATATCTAATAAAACTTTTTCTTCTTCTTCTTGAGTTTTTTCTTCTTCAGAATCAGCTATGTTTACATAATTTTTAAGAAACTTACTTGTAAGTGAAATAGAATCAGTAAACTCTTTTTTTAGCTTAGTTTTTTCTTTCTTAGGTGGTTCTTCTTTTTCAAAAACAGTCCCTTTTGAAAGCTTATCAAAAAACATTTTTTGTAACCCATCAGAGTCTTCTTTATTTTCTTCAGAAATAGTTTTATTGGCTTTTTCTAATTCTTTTACAATAATCTTATTTTCTTTTGAAAAAGATTCTATTTTCTCATATTTTTTTAGTATATTTAGCAATGAAAAAATAATTTCTTCATAATTTTCAAATCGTTTTGAAGGTGATTTTTCTAATAATCTCATAATTAATAAAGATAAATCTTCAATTATATTATTATTTAATGTTTTTGGTGTTTCAGGTATTTTACTTATATGCATAGTCATAAGTTCTGAAATATTATTAGTTTCAAACGGAATTTTACCTGTAAACATGTGATACATAGTTGCACCTAACGAATACATATCTGATTTACAATTAACTCTTTCAGAATCAGTTAATTGTTCTGGAGACATATAATAAAGTGTTCCACACATTGGCCCACCTATGAGAGAGTATTTTACAGGTTCATGAATTACTTTAGAAATACCAAAATCAAGTATTTTAGATGTATT
>JBBTGK010000331.1:0-7084 GCA_038060635.1 Cyanobacteriota bacterium
GAAATGGGCGACTTGTTAATAAGAGAAATAAAAGACACTAGAGTAAAAGGTGTTATGATTTCTGTTACTAATGTTGAGGTAGCAGGTGATTTAAGACATGTTACTATTTTTGTAAGTATTTTTGGAAATGATGATTTAAAAAAAGAAGCAATGAAAGGTTTAGAATCTGCTAAGGGATTTATAAGAACTGAAATAAGCCAAAGAATAAATTTAAGATTTGCTCCTGAAATTCATTTTAAACTAGATACATCTTTTGAAAAAGCAGATAAAATTTTTGCTCTTATGAATAAAATAAATCCTGAAAGAGAAATATCTTAGGTTTACGTTTATTCATGATTTTTTTGTTTTGTGTGATTTAGTGTTTTGTGAATTGTTATAAAAAATATAAAATAGATAAGAGAAACTAATTTTTTTGTAAATTATTTTCTCTTATGTCATATCATTTTAGTTATTTAGCATTTTTTGCTAAAGTTTATATAAAAAAAGTTGAGGTTATTTATGAAAAAATTTATTAGTTGTTTATCTGCTGTATCATTTTCTATTTCTGTTTTGTCTTGTAGTTCTCTTTTCGATCCATCTGGGGTTTCAAAATTTGGTATGAAAGCAGTTTCCATAACAAAAATATCTAATGAACAAATAAATGTTCAAACAAAAATAAAATGGGATGGAGATAGTAGAACTGAATATTATGAACTTTATAGAATACAAGATGGTATTGAAACAAAACTTGGTGGTGCCAAAATAACTAAATCATCAACTTCTTTTACAGATCCAGATGCAAAAACAACTTCTAAATATAAATACAAAGTTTTTGCTATTGATTCTAACAATAAAACTATTTCAAAAGCCGAAAGTGATGAAATAACTCCTTTTTCAAAAACAGATATTCAAGCTCCTACTTTAAGTTATACACCAACAGAAAAAACTAAAGTTAGTAGAGATGAAAAATTAAAGTGGAATGCGGTTGAAGGTTCTAAATTTTATTATCCAATTATAAGAAAAGATAAAGATCCTGATTTAAAAAATATTGTTTTAGGTGCTTATACAAAAGAAACAATGCTTGATATAACTATTTTTAATTCACCAGTTAATGGAAATCCACTTACTATAGATGAATCACCTATAATCCTTAAAAATGGTTTAGAAGCTGGTTTAGATTATAAATTTTCTGTTTATTCAATCAAAACAAATCCTATTGATAAAGATCTTTCTGAAGCAACTGCAATAATAATGAGTCAATCTAAAGAAGTTACTATTGGTTTATAGTTTTTTGAAAAACTTTTAAAATTAATATAAAAAACACCTCGTTTTTCTTTGACATATTATAAATTTTTATTATAATTTAGTTAATTAAATATGAGGTTAACTTGTGCAAAAGTCAAAAATATTACTTATTACTTTAGCTATGGTTGCGTTGGCAACGAGCTGTGAACAATCTATAAAACAAGAAATTCAGCCAGAAAATATAGATTCTGTTGCTTTTCAAAATAACTCTGTACCTTATCAAACTAAATTAAGCCCTTCTATATTAAAAATAATTCAAGCTCCAAATGAAGTTAGAAGTTCTTTAAATTTAGTTCCTAAAGATGAATTTGATGTAGAATATGTAGATCATTTTAAGTTTTTTACAGAAATAGATAAAACAGGATCTGCTGTTGAAGAAATTTTAGAACATGATGGTTATGTTAATGCCCATAAATATGTTGTTCAATGGCGTAAGGTTTTAGGTGAAAACATGGATTGGCCAGATCATAAAAGTACTACTTATACAGGTCCTTTTCCAGCATTAGAGCATGGTTTTTTAAGAGATCAAAGTGGTTGGTTTGGTTTACGTACATCATATCAAAAATCTGATGAATATTATAATAAAGCATTAAGTACTTGGAAAAAGGGTGTTTCACCTACTGCTCCAGAACAAAAAGAAGCATGGGAATGGTTAGGAAGAACAGCTCATTTTATACAAGATTCAACTGTTCCTCATCATTCAATGTCTTTAACAAGACCAGATCAACTTACTCATAGCCCTTTTGAAAAAAAAGCATCTGAAAATTTTAAACTTTATTTTCCTTCAAAAAATTATAACCCTAGTACTTGGAATGCAGGTGGTCCTTATCCAAGCCAAGGACAATGGGGTATTTATACAAACAGAGGAGCTAAAGATATTATAAAAAATAATTCTGATATTTCTCATGGATTATTTAAAATAGCTAATCATAAAGAAGACGAAACTAATGGAAATTGGGATAAAGTTCGTTCTTTAATGTTACCATTAGCTACAAAAACTTGTGCTGGGCTTGTAGTTACTTTCTTAGAACAAGTTGGAGAAAAACCTTAGTTTTTTGATGAAACAAAAAATTGCTCATATCGCTTTAATTGTAGATGATTATGATAAAGCGATTGATTTTTATACTAAAAAATTACACTTTAATCTTATAGAAGATACTATTTTGAGTTCAACAAAACGCTGGGTTTTAGTAGCACCTAAAGGCTCAACTGAGTTTTCTTTATTGTTAGCAAAAGCTTCCACAACTGAAGAAAAAAGTAGAATTGGAAATCAGACAGGTGGAAGAGTTTTTTTATTTTTAAATACAGATAATTTTGCCCGAGATTATCAAAATTTATTGGATAATAATATTAAAATAGTAAGAGAGCCTGTAACCGAAGAATATGGAACAGTTGCTGTTTTTTCTGATTTATATGGTAATCTTTGGGATTTAATTGAAAGAAAGTAATTTTTTGCTCAATGATTTAAAATATCTGAATTAGATTATTGCTATATTTTTTATAAAATACACTTCTTTTTTTATAAATAAGATTAAAAATAAAATAGCTTTTATTTCAATTTCTTTAATATCTAGGTATAATATTTTGAAATGATATTTTAAATGGAGAAAATACGATGCCAATAATACCTACAGTCATAGAACAAACTAGTAGAGGTGAAAGAGGCTCTGATATATATTCAAGACTATTAAAAGAAAGAATAATAATTATTGGCTCTGAAATAAATCAAGATGTTGCAAATTTAGTTGTTGCTCAATTAATTTTTCTTGAGTCTGAAGATTCAGAAAAAGATATTTTCATTTATATAAATAGCCCAGGTGGTTCTGTAACAGATGGAATGGCTATATATGACACAATGCAACATATAAAAGCTCCTGTTAATACTATTTGTTTAGGACAAGCTGCAAGTATGGGTGCATTTTTATTAGCTGGTGGAAGACCAGGTAAAAGAATGGCTTTACCAAATGCAAGAATAATGATACACCAACCATTAGGTGGAGCAAGAGGACAAGCAAGTGATATTGAAATTCAAGCAAAAGAAATTCTTAGAATTAAAAAAATGCTTAATAATCTTTTAGCAGTTCATACAAAACAACCTCTTGAAGTTATAGAACGTGATACAGAAAGAGACTTTTTTATGTCAGCAGTACAAGCAAAAGAATATGGTTTGATAGATAAAATAATTGTTCCTACTATTGGAGAAAATAAAATACCTATGCCTATGCCAGAAGATGCTGCTATACCTAAAGATAAATAATTAAAAAATCATTTATATAATCTAGAGATGTTTTATTCAAACATCTCTTTTTTATTACAATAAAAAATCCTAAAACAACTTTATGAACTTTTTTTAACATATCTTGTTTATGGAATGATTCTATTTTATAATTACTAACGATTCAATTAATTTTGATTCAAGAAATATGCTTGGGTGGCGAAATCGGTAGACGCACAGGACTTAAAATCCTGCGGGCTCACCCCCGTACGAGTTCAAGTCTCGTCCCGAGCATACTTATTTCTTTTTGTTGTTTACCAAATAATGATAAAATTTTTTCTTTCTACTTTAATTCTCCTTTTTATATTAAATACTCCATCTTATTCATTAGAAAATAACAAAATTAGAAGAGAAGATTCTCAAAATTCTCAAAAAAATCTTCCAAAAAAAATACTTCTTATAGGTGACTCTCATACAGTTGGTTCTTATGGCAAAGAATTAGATTCTTTATTAAGAAAAAATGGAGATATTGTAAGAATATATGGTAGCTCTGGATCAAGCCCTTCTTGGTGGATTACAGGAAAGATTACCAAATCTGGTTTTTATTCAAAAGATGAAAATGGAAAAACTTATAATCCTATTGATTGGAAAACGCCACATGAAACACCTATTTTAGAAAAAATAATTGATGAATTTAAACCAAACACTATTATAGTTTCTTTGGGTGCAAATCTAATAAGACAAAAAAAAGAATATATAAAAAAAGAAATTGAAGATTTATGTGAAATTATTTCTAAAAAAAATATTCCTCTTATTTGGGTTGGACCTCCAAATGGTAGAAGTGATAAGAAAAAGAAAAGTGAACAAGATTTTTTATATGAAAATATTATTGAAGTCGTAAAAAAATATGGATATTTCATAGATTCAAGACCTTATACTGAATATCCAGATACACTAAAAGGTGATGGGGTTCATTTTTTTGGAGAAGAAGGAAGAAAAATTACCAAAAAATGGGCTAATAGTGTTTTTGATGAAATACAAAAAACAAATTAAAAATGAAAGATATACATGATATAAATGCTCCTATAGAGCTTTCTTTTGATTTTACTCCATTTATATTAACTGCTTTAGTTTTATTGTCCATAATATTAATTCTTTGCTTTTTAATCTATAGACTTAAGAAAAAAAGTAAAAATATTAAAACTGAAATTAGTAATAAATTAACAGCAGAAGAAAAAGCTCTTGAAATTATAGAAATCATAAAAAAAGATAAATTAATTGAAAATAATAAGACAGAACTTTTTTATTTTAAAATTACTAATCTAATAAAAAATTATATTTTTGATAAAACTAATAAAAATATAGATCCATTAACTACAAATGAAATAAATAAATATATTTCTAAAAATGAAACTTTTTCTATGTTTTTCTTTGAAAGTATAAGTAAATATTTAACTAATTTAGAATATATTAAATTTACTCCTCCAATAAATTCTCAAGAAAAAATGATAAATTCAATTAAAAATTTAGAAGATATAATTAGAAATCAGAAATTATAGTATTCAAAAAATGTAATATAAACTTTTATTACGTATTGTATCTGATTATATTTTGATTTTTTATTTTATTATATAATCATTTTGTTACTTAAGTTTATAATCTAAATAATCAATGTAGCCTTGTACTTCTATTTTATATCGTTTTTATTTGGAGAGTTTTTATGTTTAATTTTTCTGAGTTAAAAGAAGTAAAAAAAAATATTCATGGCAAAGAATCAGAACGAGAAAAACAGTTTTATGAAATTTATAATAAAGTTGTTGATTATCTTATTTTATTTGATTCAAAAAGAAAAAATGATATTCTTTTATTACAAAAATCAGCTAAATTGCTTGAATCTGCAATAAAAATAAAAAAAAATCATCCTGAATCTTATTTATGTTTGGCTTATATCTTTTATATAATGGGTAAAACAACAACTTCAATAAAATATTATAAAATTGGATTATCTTTTGCACCAGATTCTAAAAAAATTAGAGATTTTGGTGAAATATTTAATACTACAAATAATATTGTAAATACTTCAGAAAATAATAATATAGCAAATAATAACGAAATTAAAAATGAAATTACTGAAAAAGAGATTTTAGAAGAAGAAAAATTATCGCAAAATAACAATATAAATAAAAAAGTCGTAATTCCATCAATAAGACGAGTAACAAGATTAGGAAAATAAGAAAAATATTGTGTAATTTATAAGGTGGTTTTAAATGAGTGGAATAGGTTCTAATTCTTTTAAAAATAGTTTTGAATCAATCAAATTATCTGATCCTTCAAAAAAAGAAGCTTTCAAAGCAGCTCTTGTCGATGCTGCAAAAGATGGAAAAATTGAAAATAAAGAACTTCAAAACATAAAAACAAATTTTTTGGGGAAAGAATTATCTTCAGGAGATCAAAAAAGCTTAAACGTATTACTTCAAAATCTCTCTTCTGAGGTAACAAATGCTTTTCCCATCGGGTCAAAAATAAATCCTGATAATGTAGAAAAAGCAAGTGTTTTTTTAAATAATCTTTTATCTAATGATGTTAATGTTACAAGTACTACAACTGATACTAGTACAAAAACGCCTAATACAGAGCCTCCTGTTCTTAAGGGACATGAAGATCTTGTTAATAGAGTTAAAACTATTGTTGGTACTGATATTTTTGAAAAATTAGCACAAAAATTTTCAGGCAATGATAAGGCAGATCCAGCTAAATTATTAGAATGTTTTCAAGGTATAGATGAATTAACTCATAAGGATAGCACAATTGAACAAAGAGCTTTAGGATTACAAAAAGTTTTTGTAGCAGGAGGTTTAGGTATAGGAGATGTAATAAATAAAGCAGCTCAACCTATTTTAGAAAAAGCTGGTATTGGAATAAAAATAGAAAGTGGAACTGGAAATGAGATAAAAGCTAGTATATTTATTGGTAAAGTTGTTGATAATGAACAAATTGAAGATGGCGATGATAAAGAAATTAAAGGTGGCTATATAGAAGCTAAATTTAATATTGAAACACATGAATATGATTTTTCTGCTAAATTTGGTAAATTTTCTACAGATGGAGAAGATGTTAATTCAATTGCTTCTGTAGGGTTCTCTTTTAAACAAACAAGTGAAGCTATTGAGGAAGGTTCAACAAATATAGTTGATTATGCTACACAAGGTACTATAGTATCTAATGGAGAAGATCCCGAATTAAAAGATCTTGTTAATTACACAACAGAATTAGGTGTCCTTCCTGATAGTGTTAGAGATGATATGAAACTAAGAGGTATAGCTATAGATGATAAGACAAAAAAATTTTTTAGTGTTGAAGTTGACTTAGAAGGTAAAATAAAAACACGTTTAATATTGCAAAAAGAAGATAATTACTCTACAAAAGAGAAACCAAGTTTTAAACAATATTCAATAGATTTAGACGTAGATGCGGCTAAATTTATTGTTGATGCTGCTGAGGGAGCATCTAAAGCACTTATTAATAAATATGGTCCGCAAATAGCCGCAAATGTTGTAGCTAAAGTTGGAGCTAAAGCAGCAGTAG
>JBBTGK010000332.1:0-9813 GCA_038060635.1 Cyanobacteriota bacterium
TCTAATTTTACTTTGCTATTATAAATTAAAATATTTTTTTGTCGAATTCAGGTTACTTATAGCTAAGTATTAAATAGAGTCAATATAATATTTTTTCATTATAAAAACAGTAGAAATCAGAAAAAATAAAATAGTTACTGCTGATGTAAAAACAAAAAGAGAAATTATTTTATTTATTTCATTTTTCATATTAAAAATATATTCATCTTTTAAAAGTTCTTTATCAGAAAAAAGCTCTAAAATATCTTTACTATCTGGGTTAGAAGGATTATAGTAATTACTTAAAAAATTTGTTAGTTTATAATTATATTCTTTTTTTAAATAATCATAAAAAATAGATTTAATTCTATTAGTTTCTTTTTTATAAAAGAAAAAAACAAAAACCCAATTTGGAATAATCAACAGAAATAAATTTATAAACGAAATTATACTTATATATCTATTAAATAGAATATTTATTAAAATAATAAAGGAAAAAAGAATAATAAAAAATTTTCTATATAAACTTATATTAGAATGAAATATTTTATCCACAATTTTTAGATATATATTATAAAAGCTAAGTTAAATCTAATTATCTTCAAAATATCTACTTTTATGTCTATTTTTATTTATATAACTTGTTATTTTATTTAATAAAAAACTAACATCTTCAGAAATAAGATGATTTTTTATATAACTTACTATTTTATTATTTTCAAGTAAAATAGGAACTAATTCACTTTTTACTTCATCATAAGGAGCAGAAATTAAATAATTTTTACCATAAATTTCTATTTTACCAATAATATTAAAATCTAATATATTATTACCATCTTTTAATGTTATTTGAGAATCATCCAAATCATAAAATTCATTTTCTGAAATTGCATCCATTACATCTTCAATAATTTCTGGATCATTAACAATATCTATATTTTTTCCTTTTATTTGAAAAACTGTATAATCTTCACTATCCAAAGGGTCTTCTTTTTTTACCCCAACAATATATCTATTGTCATCCAATTCAACTTCATCTATTATTTCATAGTCGATTTGCTCACCATCAGGTGAAAAAAATGTTATAAAATCAAGTTCTTCGTTTAAAGTTATATTTGTAAGATGATCATTTATTAAATTTTTTGTTTCTTCATCTTCAACTAATTCAAATACATCATTTTCTAACTCTCTAATAAAAGCAATTTTTTCTTCTATAAAACCTTTATCATAAGGCAAAGAGATAATATAGTTTGTTTCATCGATACTTATTTGATCAATAACCTGAAATTTTTTTATTACACCATTTTTATCTAATATTGTTATTATTCTAGTTCCTTCATTTTCGTAGTTCATTTATAGCTTCCTAAATTTATTATAATTTCACCATCAACAATATTTTCTTTTACTTCTGTAATACAAGTAATTATATGCGATGAATTTTCTTTTATATCAAAAAAATCATTTTCTATATTTTCAAAAAGAATTTCTTGCCCCTTATTTATTTCACAAGAGCAAGTATAGCAAGTTCCTTCTTCACATTGAGATGGAATGTCTATAAAATTATTTCTTGCAAAATTAAGAATAGATATTCCCTTTTTTATTTCAAAAGTATTATTATTAGGTAAAAAAGTTATTTTTATCATTAAGCTCTAAAATGAAATATAAATTTCTAATTATATAGTTTAACAAATTTATTTATAAAACAAAATTTTTATCTTTAAAATTATTTTTGTTTGTAAAAATTAAATTTTACTTAGATTAACATCACTTTTTTTTATTGTTGAAATGATATAATATAATAATTGTGATCGTTAGTTGTTATTTTTTAGGTAAAAAATGAAAAAATATATAATATTTATGCTTAGTCTTGTTGTTTTATTTTCAACAAATTTTTCAGTGAAAGCAGACCCAAATAGTAATGCCTTGAGTCGAATGACAGGTGTCGACCCTACATTAAATAATAAACCTAAAGCAACTCCGACACCTGTTCCTGTAGCTACACCTTTTGTTGATCTTAATTTAAAAGGTCAACCATTAGATCCAAAAGATATTTCAAAAAATCAGCAAAGAGATGGTTTTATGGCTAACGGAATGTATTTTTATAAAACAAAAAAATATTCTTTAGCTATAGAAGAATTTAAAAAAGCTAGATCAATGTCATCAGATGTAATTGCTACAAGATGGCATGAAGTTTGTGAAAATAGAAAGAAAATAAAAGAAGTTAAAGATATTATTCAAAGTATCTCAAAAAAGAAAGAATTAAAAACATCAAAGGCTAAATAACTAATATTTTTATTGACACTAGATCAAAGATTCAAGTTATTGTTAATAAAGTAAAGTAAAGATTAGTATAACTTTAGTTTAAAATAAGCAAGAAACTATACCTATTCAACTATAAAATAGATAGGTATTTTTTTATGGAGAATTATAAGGTGTCAGGAATTAACCCTAGTTTAGGCGTACAACCACAGTACCCAACATATACTCAGAATACAAACCAACAACAACCTTATAACCAAGGAGTTCCTCAACAACAAGGTTATGCGGCTGATGGTTACAAAGCATCACCATATTCAACTGGATATAATCAAGGTGTTGGAGCAGTTGCTCCTGCAATGGGTGTTGGAGGTCTTGCTAATGGCGTTGGAAGCATGGCAAACAGTATCGGTGGTATTTTTGGTACTATAATAAACCTTATTGTTAATATTTTAAACACAATAGTTAATCTTGTTATGAAAGCAGTAGATGCTTTACTTGGACTTTTTGGAGTAGGTAAAAAAGACAAAGGTGCTGCAGCAACAGATGGAGTAAGTGGCGGAAATCAACCAATGCCATTACCAGGAAATCAAGGAATGGGAGTATCAAGCCCAATGGGAACAGCTGTCCCACCGCCTCCACCAGGAACAAATGTAAATCAAGCCTACTCAATTGTTAATGATGATTTGAAAAATGTTCAAGATCCAAACCAAGGAATTCAAATTATTAATATTCATACACAAAAAGCTAGAGATTATAGAGATAAAGCAGAACAATTTGCAGTAGAAGCAGAAAAAGAAGCAAGAAGTGCATTGTACTCTGCCGAAAAACTAAAAGGAAATCCGACAGATCCAAAATTACTAGGAGAACTTCAAGCTCATAAAAGTAAAGCAATGGATCTTCTCAATGCTTCAAAAGAATATACCAAAGCAGTTTATGATGAATCTTTGTATGCACAAGCTGCAAATGATATTTTAAATCAAAAATTTCAAGGAGCTATGTCTGCAAAAGGAAATCCTTTAGTAGTAGAAGGTTGGAAAAATTGGATAGGCGGAACAACAGAAAAAAGCTTTATATTTTTCAGTAAAACCATTAAGGCTGCTCCTGAAGTGTTCATGAAATCTATGAATGAAGTTAATGCTAATTTAGGAAGAGCTACACAATTATTATCTACAATGGCTCCAGCAGGTGCAAGGTAAATATTATGTCAGGAGTAGGATTAAATCAACCATCGTATAATCAATCAGTTAATGTTCCTAGCCAATTACCTAGACAACAAAGTACACAACAAAGTACTCCTTCTGTTTCTAGTAGTATAGCTGGATATGCTTATGCTGATGATGTTTTTACAGGTCAATTTCAAAATTTTAAGGATATGTATAAAGGTTTAGATACCTCTATTTCTAAGTACTCTCCTTTTTTTGGTAAAATGCAACCACCTCCTGCTTTAAGTCAACAAACACAAGGGCTTGGTCAAAATAATCCTCAAGGTAATTTGGGGCAAGCACAAACAAATATTGGTTTTGTTGATAATGCTAATGGAACTGCACCAACTCAAGGTCGTTTTGTTCCTCCTCCTAGTAATCCAAATGGATTTAATACTCAACAAAATAACACTGTAAATCCTAATAATACAAATCCAAATGGATTGCCTGCGATAACTAATCAAGGAACTATAGCTCCAGCTGGAAATACATCTCAACCTACTGCAAAAGTTTTTCCTCAAAAAGCAATACCTTCAGGACCAGTAGTAACTAATTTACAACAACAATTGCAACAAGAAGCACAAACAATTCAAACGCCTCAAAAAGCTATTGAGTCTGTTGCTGGACATGCAATGCTTTCTAGACAAGAAAGAACTATTGCAAATGATGTATCTTGGGGAGCAAGATTTTACGCTCAAAAAGCAAATGAATTAGCTCAAAAAATAGTTCAAAGTAAAGGAACTATGAATCCTTCACAAATTCAAGCTAAAGTAAGAGAAGTTGAAAATTTAAAATTAAAATCAATCAGCCTTTTAAATGAAGCTAAAAAACATGCAATTAATACTTATACAGAAGCAACAAAAGCAACTTTAATTTATAATAACTTTTTTACAGAAAATGGTCAATTTGCATCTGTTATTAATGATAATGATAGACAATTTGTAGAATCTGAAATAGATAAAACTTGGTCAAATTGGACAACAGGTTTTGATAAACAACTTAATGGACAAGTAGTACATGCAGATGAAGCACCTACTGTTATTGACAAAACAAATGATGAAATAACTGTTTCTATGAATAAGACAAATCAAATTCTTGCTGCCCTTGCAGGAAATTAATTATTATAATAGTATAATTAAATTTATATAAAAAGGTTAAAATAAAATGTGTGTATCGGTTTCTGGTTCTACGCCTAGTTATAATCCACCAAGTATCTCTAATCAAGAGCTTAATGAAAGAATAGCTAAAAATTTAAAAAATGAACCTTTAAATTTAAATTTACCTGATATACATAATCCTTTAAGTAATTCAGACTCAATGAAATTTACTCCAATACCAAATTCACCATCTATTCCTGTTTATGGTAATGATGATAAATTTGTTAGATTAACAGAAGTTGGATCTAATTCGGCTAAATTTGAAATAGGTAACCCTGGTGAAAAACCTCTTGTTACTCTAAAAGCAAGAAATGAAGGAATACATGGTGAAAATTCTAAACTATCAGTTAATTCTCCTTATCTAAGAGATAAGGCTAGAGATTATGCAAAAGATACGATCATGGATAATGTAGTTACACCTCTAAGAGAAACTATGGGTAAAACTGTTGCAGATACAACCTTAGTAACCGCAGTTGTTGCAACAGCAGTTATTTCAGCTAAACATTTACCAGACGGTCATGCTAAAATTGACATTCCAATTAAAAAACTTACAGGAGATTCAGAAATAAGAACCAAATTGATAGTAGGTTATGGGAATGGAAGTAATATTAAAGCAACTGGAATGGAAATAAGCGATAAATATAAATTTGGTAATAATAAAGAAATGGAAGTTAAATTATCTCATAGAAAAGATGCTGAAGTAAATGGTATTAAAGGTACTTCTGAAACTAGAGTAGAAGCCGTTATTGTTGATGCCAGAAGAAGATGGGATGATGGTGTTATATCTGCTACTGTTGGGCATAATAATGTAACAGGAACAACAGCAAGTTTATTTTATAATAAACAGTTTTAATATTTTAAGAAAATATACTACTAAAATAAAAGAAGTTGAGGAATATAAGTACTCAATAGAGGGCATAGCAGTAAGCCCATTTAAGATACTAAAAATATCTTATTAAAGGGAATTCTAACTAAGCATTACTAGCAGTTTCATAAGGTTTAATTGGCTCTGAAGAAAATTGATTTATAAATATCCAAAATTTATACCTGACATATTATAGTTTAAATATTTAAATAATAGGCATACTTTGTAAATGTTATATGAAATATAAAAATTATTATTTTTTATTTATAAAAAACATCAATATGATTCCTGAAAAACCAAAAATTATATTTTGTAGCCAAGCTGCTAAAATTGGTTCAAGGGTTCCTGTTATTCCAAAAGATCTTGAAATACTAAATATTAAATACCAAATAAAAACTAAAACGATACTAATAGCAACTCCAAAATAAGATCCCATTTTTGCAAATTTTATTCCTATTGGAGCTGAAATTAGTGCTATAAAAAAAGTAGCTAAAGGCAAAGAAAATTTTAAATAATAGTCAATTTCCATTGAGTTAGTATTTATTCCCTTTTTTTTATATTCATCTAATTGTTTTATGGCTTCTCCCGAGCTCATTTCCTGAACAGATTTTCTATTTGAAAAAATAGTAGCATTGTCAATATTAATTTCTAATTCCATTTCTTTAAATTTAATTTCATAAGATACAAATCCTTCTGTTGAATATTTTTTTAAAGAACCATTATATAAAATCCATTTATTTTTATTTCTTATTCCATAATCAGCATTAATTACTTTAGGATAGCCTTCTTTTGTACTATCTAAAACAAAAATGCCTTCTATTCTTTCTTTTTCTATATTCACTTTATCTGTATAAAAAAATCTTTCTTCATTACCCATTTTTGTAAAAAGCCTTTCTTTTATTGATGGTATTTTTTGATTAGAAATCATATCTTTCATTATCAAAACACTTTGATGATTTGTATGAGGGACTATTTTTTCATTTATTAGGAAGCCTAAAAAACTTACAATTAAAGACATAATAAGAATAGGAAATATAATTCTTGTAAAACTAACGCCACAACTTCTCAAAGCATTTATTTCAGAATCTTTTGATAATCTGCCTAAAATTAATAAAACAGCAAATAGATAAGCAACAGGAAAAGTTATTACGATAATTGCTGGTAGCATATATAAAAATAAAGCAACTACTATATTTAAAGGTACACCGCTTTTCATAATCATAGAGGTATAAAGAAAAAGATTATTAGAAATCATAATCAGAACAAATGCAGAAACACCTGCTATAAAGGGTTTAATAAGGTCTTTAAGTATATAAATATCTATTTTTTTCAATAGCTTAATTATCCATATTTTTAGATATTTTAAGAAAATTACTTACCTATTTTAACTCAAGAAAATTGTTTTTAGAGTATTAAAAAACTAAACATCGTATTTATTTATCATAACTTTTAAATTTTTAATCATCATTATTTGATAAGTTTTATATTACTTGTATTGTTTATAAGATTGGTTTAATTTAATATTAACCTTTGTATAATAATTAGTATTGGTTTATGTTAACTTTTAGTGGAACAGATCTTCAGGAAGCAATCAATAATAAACTTAGTTTTCAGATAAACGAGAAAATTGATGTTGAGTTTGATGAATTTTCTGTAAGAGATAAAGTAGAGGGTAATTTAACTTTTCAGTTAACTGGAAATTTTATTATCGTTTCAGGTAGTTTTAAAGCTCCTGTTACTTTGTTATGCGGAAGATGTGTTAAAAATTATAATTCTGAAATAAGTGGAGCGATAGATGAGGTTATTGAAATTAACAATCATCCTGAATATCAACTTGAAACAGAGCTTACAATGGACTCATCTCATGAACTAGTAAAGATTGATGAACAAATTGATGTTATTGATTATTTAAGACAATATGTTATACTTAACATACCAAATAAGAAAGTTTGTTCTGAGAATTGTACAAATGAAGATTTGAATAGTCTTAATTCTTATCATGAATCTAAAATAGATCCAAGATGGGATAAGTTAATTTCTTATAAAGATAATTATAGGGGAGATTAGTAAAATGCCACAACCCAAGAAAAAGACCTCGCATAGTAAGCAGGGTCATACAAGACATCACTGGAAAGGTGAATTACCATCTTTGGTAAAATGTAAGAATTGCGGAGAAATGAAGTTTAGTCATAAACTTTGTAGAGAATGCGGTTTTTATAATGGTATGTATATTTTAGAAGGAAAAAATAAGTAGTTTTTACTATTTAATAACTTTTAAGATCATCGGATTTTTGCAGAAAGTTTATACTTTGTTAAGAAGACTACATTTTCTGCATTTTGCCATGTAAATTTTTATATTAAGAATAAATTCAAGGATTTGATGAATCAAATCACTTCATAAAAATGAATTACACGAAACGTTTTCAAAAAGGAATGCTTTTAAAGCATTCCCTAAGTAAACACATTAGATACTTTATAATTGATTTTTAATCATTCAATTCAAAAATTGGTATTATTCCACCACCAGCACATACATTAACAATAGTAGAATCAGAAACCCTTCCTAACATACCTGCATAATCTCCATTAAAAACATAAGGATTTAGATTTATAAATTTCTTATCCAAAACTATTTTATTATCTTTAATTGAAGGTAATTCTATTTCAGGGACAGGCATAGCTTCTTGAATTATCCACCAAGGACATCCCATAGATGATTCAATAGCATCTCTCCATTCTGCAGTATCAGTTCCTTTACCTATTTTTACACCATATCCACCAGCTGCATCAGTTGGTTTTAGAACTAATTCATCTTTTTTTCTAATAGCATATTCTTCCAAAGAAATATCGATACCTTCTTTAGAAATAGTAATGGTTTCATCCATTTTTCTTGTCCATAAAACATGGTCTTTTATACATTGAACTTCATCTTCTGTAAAATAATGATAATTTCTTTCATTTGTAATAAAAGATAAAAGTTCTTTATGAGAACCTATTATTGCTCTTAGAGGATTAACACAACACACGGCTTTATCTCTTATAGCATTTAAAAAATCTTTCATTTCTGATGGATATCTCTTAAAAAAAGTAAATCTAAGTGAAAGGTTTAATATATCAAATTTTACATTACCTGAATAAAGCCCACCTTTTTTATATTCAAATTCTCTTGCATCCATAAAATTTGTTTCATAACCATTTTCAATAAAATAATCTCTAACAATTTCATTATCAGAGCCTTCTAAAAATCTTTTGAAAGAAACTATGGCAATACGAGGGTTTTCTTTTTTACCACCATATTCTTTATAGCAAGATAATAAAGCATCAAGACTTTTTCTAAGCACTTTACCTTCAAAAGGCCTTCCATAAGTTTTAATCAAATCTTTATACATTGGATGATCTCGATAAATACCTTCAAGAACATCAGTTCTCCCTCTTCCACCAGGGTTATCAGTATTAAATTCTATAAATTTTAATGTTTTCCCATCATAAAGTGCATCATGTCTATTTAAAACAGTTGGTTTATCATATCCTGGGTGTACATCAATCCATTCTTTTGGAAGTTCAGGATATGGAAAATAAGATCTAACATATTCATCTTTAAAATATAAATTAACTACTTTATCAACAATTTTATCAAGTTTTTCTCCAACAGTTGCAATAAGATTAAGCGATTCTTTTTTTAAAAATAGAGGTGAAAGAGTTATAGGATAAGTACCTCCAGAAGTACCACATCTTTTTTTACGAATTTTATGTAATAAGCTTTCCCATTCTTGTATAACTTCTTTTGGATGATCTAACATCCAATCTACAACTTTTTTATCTTCTCTTTGAAAAGCATCTTGCATTTGAGTTGATTTTTTATCATCTATTTTAGTTTCAATCTTAGTTTCTTTTTTGCTTTCTTTAGCATCTTTTTTAGGTAGAATTTCTTTTTTCTCTTGAACCAAAGTTTTTGTTGTTTTTTTAACAGCCATATTTTTGCCTTTCATGATAAAAACTATAGAATTTGTAAATTATACATCTTAACAGCTTTTTAAAAAAGTATCTATATGAAATACTTTTGAGATTCTAATAATATTATTTTGATATAGTTATTTTTGTTTTTTGTAGAATTAGAAATGGATCTATAGAAAAGTTTAAAGATATATTATGATATACTTTTTTTAGTTATTTTTATAGGTTTTATTATATTTGAACAAGTTTATTTCTTTTATTTTAGATGAAAAAAAAGTTAGAAATTATTTTGGAACTTACTTTAAAGTTTTTTTTATATTAATAACAAATTTTACATTTTTATTTTTATCTATATTTGTTTTAACAAATACCAATGATTTTATTAATTTTAAAGAAG
>JBBTGK010000333.1:0-7278 GCA_038060635.1 Cyanobacteriota bacterium
GAAAAAATTTTGTAAAATAAAGTAATAAAAAATAGTTATTGATAATAAAAATATAGTTTTGAGGTATAAAATTGGCAGGATCAAGTTCACATGTAATTCAATCTCTTGCAGTTAATTCTGCTATTGCTGTAGCAAAAGGAATAGCTGCTTTTTTTACTGGTTCTGGTGCAATGCTTGCAGAAGCAATTCATTCTGCTTCTGATTGTATAAATCAAATTCTTTTATTAGTAGGAATAAAACAAATTCAAAAACCAGCTGACGAAAAACATCCTTTAGGTTATGGAAGAAGTATGTATTTTTGGTCTTTTATTGTTTCTTTAATGCTATTTACAGGAGGTGGAATTTTTTCTATGTACGAAGGCTTACATAAAATAAGTGAGCCTGAAGCTGTTGAAAATGTAATGCTTGGCATAGGTATTCTTGCTTTTGCAATTATTTTAGAAGGATCAGCAACTTTTTCAAATATAAAAGAACTAAATATTAGAAAAAAACAAAAAGGATTTTTTCAATATTTAAAAGATACAAAAGATTCTGATTTAGTAGTTGTTTTTGGAGAAAATTCAGCAGCCGTAGTAGGTTTAGTATTAGCTATTATTTCACTTATTTTATCTTATGTAACAGGAGATTCAAGATGGGATGGAATAGGAAGTTTATTAGTTGGAATAATTTTAGTTTTAGTAGCTATTTTTTTAGGTTTTGAAATAAAATCGTTGCTTTTAGGTGAATCTGGAGATCCTGAAATAACAGATTCTGCAAAAAAATTAGTATCAAAATATGAAAATATTCAAGATGTTATTAATATTATAACTGTTCAACAAGGTCCTGGCGAAGTAATGTTAGCAATGAAAATAAAATTTAAAAACATTTCATCTGATTTGTTAGTAAAAGATATAAATGATTTTGAAAAAGAGTTAAAAATATTACATCCAGAAATAAAATGGAGTTTTATTGAACCAGATCTTTATTCGTAATATAAAAAACGATAAAAATAGAAGGGCTGTCTAAAAAGTATATTTTTTTATAAAATTACAAGGTTAAAAACCAATGTTTCTGTAGGGTCGTTTTATGAAACGACCTCTTTTTAGACAGCCACTACAAAAGCATTCCTTCCTGATATTTCTATATAAAAGTAAGCTCTTTTCTTATAACATCTGCTATTTGGTTGGCAAATTTAGTAACAACTTCTTTTTCTTCACCTTCTACCATTACTCTAACTAATTGTTCTGTTCCTGATGCTCTTACAAGAACTCTACCTTTTTCACCTAATTCTGATTCAACAATTTTAATTACATTTTTTATATTTACATTATCCAAATTTTTTTGATTAACATGAACGTTTAGTAAAACTTGAGGAAAAAACTCAGTTTGGATTTCATCTTTTAATTCTTTTAACGTTTTCCCACTTTTATGAATAGCTTCCAACAAAACCAAAGAATTTAATAAACCATCTCCTGTACTATTATAATCAGGTAAAATTATATGCCCTGACTGTTCACCACCAAGCTTTGCTTCATATTTTTCTAACATTTCAAATACATTTCTATCACCAACTTTTGCTCTGATAAAATATTTACCTTGCTCTTTTATAGATTTTTCAAATCCAATATTACTCATAACCGTAGCAACAACAACATTGTTTTCTTCAAGTTTTGGTGAATATTTTGAACAAATTAGCATTATTTCATCGCCATCAACTTCTCTACCAGCACCATCAACAGCTAATAATCTATCTGCATCCCCATCAAATGCAAAACCAAGATCATATTTTTCTTTTAAAACGAATTCTTTAAGACCTTTTAGATGTGTAGAACCGCATTTATGATTAATATTTTTACCATCAGGCGAATTATTTATTACACCATAATCTATACCTAATTTATCATACATAATAGGTGCAAAACTATAATTAGCTCCGTGAGATGTATCTAATGCTACTCTAAATTTATTTAAGGTAGAATCAAAAGTATCTTCTATATAATTTATATAAGACGTTATTATGTCTGATTTTTCAAAAATTTTTCCAACTTCAGTCCCATTTGCTCTTGGAATCTGATTATTTTCATCATCGATCAATTTTTCTATTTCTGCTTCTAAGTTATCATCTAATTTATTTCCCAAATGATTAAAGAATTTTATTCCATTATCTTTTGCTGGATTATGAGAAGCTGAAACCATTATTCCTGCTAAAGCATCGAATTTTCTTACTAACCATGCTACAACAGGAGTTGGTATAACACCCAAGTTCCAAACATCTACCCCTAGTGAACATATACCAGAGCTTATAGATGCAGAAAGCATATCACCTGATAATCGTGTATCTTGTGCAATTATAATATAGTTACTTTTTGCTACTCTATTTTTAGTAAGGACATAACTACCCACTCTCCCAAGTTTGAATGAGAGTTCAGGAGTTAGATATATATTTGCTTCGCCTCTTACTCCATCTGTTCCAAATAAATCTTTCATAATTAATATTCTATAAAAACTAAAATAATACCCGAATAATTATGACATAGTATTTGTAATCTTTTATTAAATCTGAATATTTTTATATTTGTTTTTGTCATAATGATTTTATTAGATATAATCAAAGGATAAATAAAAATTACTAATTAAGTACAAAATGTCAAAAAAAAAGTTTTTAGAAATAATTGATGGGGTTGAAAATTGGGATCAACTTTCTGAAAAAATAAGTAAAATATCCAATAATAATGAAAAAAAAGCTGTTTTTATATTATTTTCAAAATATTATTTCCTCTCACAACCATCTGTAAAAGAAGATTATAGAAATGTTTGGGATTATGGTGAAATACCCAAAGAAATAAAAAACAAATATAATTTATCAAAAATAAAGCATAGTTTTGATTTGTTATTAGAACCAAGAAAAGGTAATTTTATTCTAGTAAAAACACTCTTTAATAACGAAATAAATTCTAATTTAGAGATAGATAGTTTTTTTAATTTAAATTCTGATATAAAAAATAGGCTTTTTATTACAAACCTAGTTTTAGAAAAAAAAGAAAATGTAATTTCTTATGAAAATTTTACTGAAATGAAAAAAAATGTTTTTAGATCAATAAAATCTCAATTAAAAGATGATCCTGAAACAAAAGAAAAAGATTTATCAAAATATTTATCTATTTATAAATTTAGTGGTAGAGCAATTAATTTAGTTTGGAATACAAGTAAAAATTTAACTGTGATTATTGCTGTTTTAACCTTAATTTCTGGTTTATTACCAGCAGGAGTTGCATATTTAAGTAAATTGATTATCGATGCTGTTATTGAGGCAAATAAAAATCCTAACTTTATTAATAATGTTTTTATGTTCTTATTTATTGAAGCTTTACTTGTAATTTTTTTAGAGGCTGCCAGAAGAGGTTTAAATATAGCTCAATCTCTTTTAATAGCATTGTTAGGGCAAAAAGTTAAAGTATTAATTTTAGAAAAAGCTTTGAAATTAGATCTTACTCATTATGAAAACTCTGAATTTTATGACAAAATGACAAGAGCAAGAAGAGAAGCTTCTACAAGACCATTAAGCTTAGTGAATAGAACATTTAATCTAATTCAAAGTATTTTATCTTTAATTGCTTATGGAGGATTATTATTAAATTTTTCTTATCTTGCTGTCATAGGTTTATTTCTTACTTCTATTCCTGCATTTATTGCAGAGGCAAAATTTGCAAATCAAGCATTTAGATTATTTAGTTGGAGAGCTCCAGAAGCAAGAGAACAAATGTATTTAGAAACTTTAATTGCAAGAGAAGACTTTGCAAAAGAAGTAAAATTATTTCAACTAGGAAATTTATTCTTAGATAGATATAAAAATATTTTTTCAAGATTATATGCAGAAGATAAAGAATTAACGATAAGTAGAGGAATTTGGAGTTATTTATTAGGTAGTTTAAGTACAGTAGCTTTTTACTTACTTTATGCTTGGATAATATATGAAACCGTAAAAGGTAAAATCTCTTTAGGTGAAATGACTATGTATATTATGGTTTTTAGACAAGGACAAGCAACTCTTTCTGGTGCATTAAGTTCTATTGGAGGAATGTATGAAGATAATTTATATTTATCTTCTTTGTATGAATTTTTAGAACAAGATATAAAAACCAATACACCTAAAATTCTTTTATCTAAAGAAAATACAATTAAAGTTGAAAATATTAATAAAGAAGGTATTGTTTTTGAAAATGTATCGTTTTCTTATCCAAATAGTTCAAAACATGCCTTACAAAATATTTCTTTAAAGGTAAATATTGGAGAAAAACTTGCTATAGTAGGAGGAAATGGTTCTGGAAAAACAACTTTAATAAAACTTCTCACAAGGCTTTATAATCCAACAGAAGGACGTATTTTATTACATGGAAAAGATTTACAAGAATGGGACATAGATGAATTACATAAAAAAATAGGTGTTATTTTTCAAGATTTTATTCATTATCAATTTAATGTTGGTGAAAATATAGGCGTTGGTGATATTGATAATATGGAAGATAGTCAAAAATGGTTAGATTCTTCTGAAAAAGGAATGGCTTTGCCTTTTATAAAAGATCTTCCCGCTGGTTTTAAAACTCAATTAGGAACTTGGTTTAGAGGGGGACAAGAATTATCATTAGGACAATGGCAAAAAATAGCTCTATCTAGGGCTTTTATGAGAGAAAAAGCTGAAATTTTGGTACTAGATGAACCAACCTCTGCGATGGATGCTGAAGCAGAAGGGCAAGTTTTTGAACAATTTAAAAATCTTACAAAAGATCAAATGGTTATACTTATTTCTCATCGTTTTTCTACCGTAAGAAATGCAGATAAAATTGTGGTTATAGAAAATAGTAAATTATTAGAATATGGTACTCATGAAGAACTAATGTTATTAGATGGAAAATATGCCAAATTATTTACTTTACAAGCAAGTAGTTATCAGTAGATTTTTATTTTATTAAAAATTATTTTTAGAATCTTTCAATAAAGGTGCTTTTTTATCTTTTTCAGATATAATAGGATTATCTATATTCCAATTTATTCCTATTTCAGGATCATTCCAAAATATCCCTGTGTCATGCTCGTAAGAATATTCATTTGATGTTTTATATAAAACTTCAGCTTCTTCACTTAATACCGCAAAACCATGAGCAAATCCTTCAGGAACATATAGCATACTCATATTTTTATCACTTAATTTTACACCAACCCATTTTCCATAAGTAGCTGAATTTTTTCGTATATCAACAGCAACATCAAAGATTTCACCTTTTGTACATCTAACTAATTTTGATTGGGCTTTAGGGTTTAATTGATAATGAAGTCCTCTAAGTACATTTTTAGATGATTTTGAATGATTATCTTGAATAAAATTATCTAATATTCCAAATTTATGGAAATCTGATTCTTTATAAGATTCAATAAAAAAACCTCTTTCATCTTCAAATATTTTTGGTTGAACAAGAATAACATCAGGTATTTCTAATTGTTTAAAATCAAAAGGCATGAATTACTCCTTCAAAAGATTTAACAAATAATTTCCATAACTATTTTTGCTAAGTGGTTCTGCTAATTTTTCTAATTGAGTTTTATCTATATAACCTAATTTATATGCTATTTCTTCAATACATGCAATTTTTAAACCTTGTCTTTTTTCTATTATACTAACAAAAGTACTAGCTTCTAAAAGAGAATCGTAAGTTCCTGTATCTAACCAAGCAAAACCTCTTCCCATAAGTTCTACATGCAGTTTTTTCATACTGAGATAAACATTATTTAAATCTGTTATTTCTACTTCACCTCGTAATGAAGGTTTTATCGATTTAGCAATTGAAGAAACATTATTATCATAAAAATATAAACCTGTTACGGCATAATTAGACTTAGGTTTTTTTGGTTTTTCTTCTATCGATAAAGCATTTCCCTCTTTATCAAAATCAACAACGCCATATCTTTCTGGGTCTGAAACCCAATAACCAAAAACAGTAGCACCATCAGTTTTTTCGCTTGATTTTGGAAGAAGGTGTTGTAAATTTTCTCCAAAAAAGATATTATCACCCAAAATAAGACAAACATTATCATTTCCTATAAATTCCTCTCCTATTATCAGAGCTTGGGCAATTCCTTTAGGTTCGGGTTGTACTTTATAAGAAAAATTTAATCCCAAATTAGAGCCATCACCAAAAAGTTGAATAAAACTAGGTATATCTTTTTCGGTTGAGATAATTAATATATCTCTTATTCCTGCGGACATTAGTGTTGCTAAAGGGTAATAAATCATTGGTTTATCATATATTGGTAAAAGCTGTTTTATTGTAGGAATGGTTATTGGATATAACCTAGTTCCTGAACCACCTGCAAGAATAATACCTTTCATCTTTTACCCCATAAAATAATTAACTATAAGTTTAAATTCAAAATTTTCTTATCTCTTCACTTTTCACTTTTTACTTTTTACTAAGTATTTTTTAGCTACAAATAAAGCAATTAGAAGTATAATATAACATATATTTTTAGAAAAAATTATTATAATTTTAGAGTATAAAAAAATTATCTTTTTATGTCAGATATATCAAAAATAAGCAGGTTTCAACCTGTACAAAGAACTGAAAATAAACATCAGAAGCAAGATATTCCTCAAAAAGATACAGTTTATAGTGATGTTTTTAGAAGTGAAGGTAATCCTGAAGAAACTATTCAAGCTATTTTACATTTTGCTAAAAAACAAGTAGGCGATAAAGAAGAAAAAGGCGGAAAAAAGAAACAACAGCAACAGCAAAAAAAGAAAGATCAAAAAGAAACAAAATTTGATGAAAATAAAACGTATGTTATTTCTAGCCCTTTATCTGAAACAATGGTACAACCAAGACAAAATGGATGCGCTCCGACTTGTTTAGCAATGCTTTTAAGAAAATATGGGATTGTAAAATCAGTTCAAGAAGGTTATGCAAAAGTTGAAAATCTTAGAGGAAAAGATTCTAAATATTTAAATGATGTTGGGATGAAACTTGAAGATATAGCTGACCATGCAAGAACTTTAGGTTTAAAATCAAGAGTTCAAACTGGTGAAAATTTTATTTTTCAATTAGAAGGTCTTTTAAGAGCTTTAAATAGAGGATGTACTCCTATTGCTTCTATTCAATTACCAGGAATGGGTTCTATGCGTCATGCTGTTTTAGTTATTGGTGTTTCTAATAAAAGTGTAACGCTTATAAATCCTGCAAAAATTGAAGTTGAAGACTTAAGCATCCCAGAGTTTTTGAAAGCTTGGGGTAAGCAAGGACAATCTAG
>JBBTGK010000334.1:0-13133 GCA_038060635.1 Cyanobacteriota bacterium
TGATTTTACAGAAGTAAAACTTAGATCTAAACTTCATTTAATGATTGCAAATGCTGTTCCACCAAGAGTAGTAGCTTTAATTATTAATTCCTTAATTCAGCAAAAAATTTTAAAATAAAGAGGTAATAATGTCTATAAAAAAGAGTAAAAATATTACACAAATAGATAAAGATTTAGCTGAAAAACAAATTCAAAATGAACGTAAAACAGTTGATTATGATACTAAGGAATATACAGTTGAAGTTTTAATTCAAAAATTTAAAGATAATCAAAATTATGATGAAAATAATAATAATGAAGATTTTGAGGGTGAGATATATATTCCAGATTATCAAAGAAAATTTGTTTGGAAAGAAGATAGACAGTCAAAATTTATAGAGTCAGTAATTTTAGGTTTACCAATACCATTTATTTTTACAGCTGATATGCCTGATGGAAGATTAGAGGTTGTCGATGGTTCTCAAAGAATTCAGACACTTAAAGCATTTATTAATAATAAATTAGAACTTTGTAAACTTGAAAAATTAACTTTATTAAATGGCTTTATGTTTCAGGATCTTTCTATTTCGCAACAAAGAAAATTTAAAAATCGCTCTATGCGATCTATTGAATTAACTGATAAAGCTGATGAAAAAATTCGTTCAGATGTATTTGAGCGTATAAATACTGGTAGTGATACTTTAAAAGAAATGGAAAAAAGAAAAGGTATTTATGCAGGCCCTTTTTATGATTTTATCCATGAATGTACTAAGAATGCTAAGTTTAATAAACTTTGCCCTATATCAGATAGTGTAAGAAAAAGAGGTGAAGCAGAGGAACTAATATTAAGATATTTTGCTTATTCTGAAAAATATCTTCAATTTAAGCATAGTGTTAAGGATTTTCTTAATGATTATATGTCAGAAAAAAATGAAAAAGGTTTTGATAAAAATAAGATGAATATATTCTTTTTAGGTATGCTAGATTTTGTAGATAATTTTTTCCCAAATGGATTTAGTAAATCAAGTAATGCTAAATCAACTCCAAGAGTTAGATTTGAATCAATTTCAATTGGAACAACATTAGCATTAAGAGTAAAACCCAAGTTGATTCCAAATGATGTTACAATTTGGTTAAATTCTGATAAATTTAGTGAACATACCACATCACATGCAAGTAATTCAATAACAAGACTTAGAGGAAGAATTGAGTTTGTTAGGGATAAATTATTATCTAAATGAGAGAAGTAATTACAGATTTTAATAAAAGAGTAGATGAAATTAATAAATATTTTGTACTTTTATCTCAAATAGTAGATGATAATGCAGAGCTATTTTTTAGAAATGAGAATAACTATAAATTGATTGATAATGAATTACATAAAATACTAAAAGCCAATGGTTTTTTACTTTTATATAATCTAATTGAATCTTCAATAAAAAGTTCAATGACAACTATTTTTGATTCTATTACTCAAGAACAAATTCCTTATAAAGAATTAAGACCTGAATTTAAAAGAGCATGGATAGAATTTAGATATTTAAATTTTCAAAATAAAAATCCTGATGATGTTTGTATTGAATTGAAAAATATGAGTGATTTAATATCTTTCTCTTTTGAGCAAATGAAAATAATATCAGGAAATTTAGATTCAAAAAAAATAAAAGAACTAGCTGAAAAATATGGCTTTTCATCTATAACAGATTCTTCAACTCGGGATGGGTGTGAGTTAGTAATAGTAAAAAATAAAAGAAATGCATTAGCACACGGAAATATTTCTTTTTCTGAATGTGGAAGAGAATATCATTTAAATGATTTATTAAGAATAAAGGAACATGTTATTAATTATTTAGACAATATTATTAAAAATATTGAACAATATTTAATTAATAAAGAATATAAGGAAAGAGCATGAAAATCATACTTCATCTAATATTTACTATATTCAATACTTATTTTATCTAAAGTTTTTTGCAAGAGTTCTTAGAAAATATAATCCAAAACCAGCTTTTTTACTTCAAAATATGGATTTAGCATATAGATATAAGAAAATTTCAACAAAAAAAAATAAAGATATCTCAAAAAGTTGGAGAAGATTGTTATCAAGATTTTGTTTTAGATTTTTTTATTAGTTCGGTAGAAGATTTAAATAAGTTAGCTTATATGTTAAAAGCTTAAGATATTGATATTAATGAACCCAAAAATGAAATACTTTTAGGTAAATTTGTGATGATTGAATTAAAATTAAAAGAAAAAGTTTTTGCTAAAATGAAGTACAAAATGTTTGAAACAAAGAATGTTCAATGACTTTTTCAAATAAAAAATACTTTGAATAAAATTGTTTTGACAGAACTTTCTAATTATGATTTTTGTCTTTATAAATCTAGTTTGTGAAAATAAAAAACAGCTTTTTTATGATATATAAAAGTTCGTATGTACAGCCAAAAAAACTGTATATACGAAGGTTTTTATATTAGGAGTATTCTTTTATTTTTGATATAATTCAGATATATACGAAACTAGTTCGTATGTACAGATGTTATGTACAATTGAAGTTTTTATGGAAAAGTTATCAACAAGTTTAGTAAATAATTACAAAAGACATTTATTAGGAAGAATGAAGTTAAAATTCTTCCAAAAGTTAACTGGAGCAGAAAATTCTTATCCATCAAATAATCAGGTAATTGAGTATATCGAAAATATAGAAAATAAAGATTATTCAATAGCTTTAATGAGGTTATTGTTATTAGAAGATATCGGAGAAACAGATTATCAAAAACTTATAGAGTTATATAATTTAGACCTAGTAATAGCATATTTAGAAAAAAATCCCTTACCAAATCCTATATTTATTGAAATTTTTGGTTGTAAAGAAAGAAACTTACCCGAAACAATCGGGGTTTATATTGATTGTTATAAAAACTCTAATAATGAGACATGTTATTCAGTTTTACTTTTTTCTGAAGAGAACTTTTTTGAAGGAGTTCATTTATATTCAGTAATCAGGTTATCTACTCAAACTCCAGAGCCTTTTATTATAGTATTTTCAGAGAATAAGCCCATTGAATATACTAGAAAAAACTATTTAAATAGTGAAATAAATCTTTTTCTTGTAAAAATATTGAATTATCTTTACAATAAACCAAATCCAATTAACTACATTACATTTGATGAGATGATTCTTTATAATAAAGAAATTACATTTACTGCACCTAAAGCACCAAAAGACAAAAGGTTTGATAAATTAATAATAAATTCAGGAAAAGGTTTAATCCATTGTATAAAAGCCATCACAGATATTGAAAATATACAACCTTTTGATATTGATTTTTGTTTAAATTACCCAAAAGATTTAATCAGTGATTGGATGGATAAAATTGAAGAAAAGAAAAAAATGGGTTTATTGGTTTATTGGGATGGACAAAATTTTATTACTAGTGATGATTATTGCTATTATTTAGCATTAAAAACTTTAAGTGAACAGAAAATATTAATTATTTGTCTCGGTCAATTTCCACCTAATAAGGCAAAAGTGATTGAAATTGGAAGATCTGAATTAATACCAGGAGCTTTTAATACTTCTGATAAAAATAATTATCAAGATTTAAGCAGAAGCGAAAAAGAAGAAAAATTATCTCAAGAACTCCAGATATTTAAAATAACCAGAAATTTAGAAAAATTTAAAAGAACCTATAAAGCCATAATTTTAACTGAAGATAAAAATTTCAACTTACTAAAAATTATTCTTGAGTCTTCAGGATTTAAAAAAGATGAGTTTGAAATACTTTCTTATGAAGGATGCACAAATATTTTATCAATAAAATTATTAATCGAATTTTTGAATAAAAGAGAGTTAGATCATAAAATAATTGTTCATAGAGATAGAGACTATTTATCTAATGAAAAAATTAATAAAATAATAAATGAAATTGAAAAATTAAATGCAAAATTATTTTTAACAAAAGGAACTGATTTGGAATCTTATTTTGTAAATATTGAACATATTAATGCCTTATATCAAAAATTGACAAAGTCACAAATTCAAAAATTAATATCTGATTCAATTAAAGAAATAGAAAATACATCTTTATCATATATGAAAAAAAGCTATGAATTTGTAAATTTAGGCGAAGAAAATTTAGATGAGATAATAATAAAACAATATAATTCAAATCAAAATATTTATTTCCATGGGAAAACTGTATTAAGAGCCATAAAAGCTAAATTACAGAAACTATTAAGAAAAAATTCTAATTTATTACAAAAAACAGATTATTTAATGGATGAAAACCTAAAAACTATGGCTAAAAATATATGGAAAATGTAAGAACTGTACATAACAAGCCGCTATACGCCATAGCCATTAGGGGGATACAGCAAGCAATAGCCACCATGAGTTATGTGAAACTATGAATAAAAATGAATGAAATAGAGTCATATCTAAAAAATAGTTTATAAAAACTAGAATAGTTATATTATTTGAGGTTAATAAAAATGACAAATACTGAGTATTGGTTAAACAGAGGATCTATTGATTTAGAAAATAATGCTTCTTTTAGAACAATGGTTGATGCTGTAAATTGTTTCGGGAGAACTTATAAACCCAATGGAATTTGGACTGGTGGTGTAAAGCACCCAGAAGAAGAGAGAAAACTTATATGGTTTCCTAAATTATATGGAAATGCTTATTGGAATAATAGTTTTGATGAAAATGATACTATAATTTATGAAAAATCTAAAACTGATTTGAATCATTTTTCTGACTCAATGAGAGATGCTTATATAAGCATAAGAATACTTTTTAGCAAAGAATCAAGAATAAGCCCTTATGTTTTTAAGGGAGAATATGAGATTGACAAAGAAAAAAGTAATTCTACTGATGGTGTTGCTTGGAAAAGAATAAGAACAAGCGTTATAACATATAGAACTACAACAAGGTAATTTTAAATTTAAAAACAGAATTAACCGAACCATAAAAAAATGTATAATCTAAGTATGTATTATTGTTTTTATGGTTTAGTTTTATGGTAAAAGGGAAAGGAATAGAAAAAAAGTTAGTAAGATTTGACTGGGCGATAAAAAATATCCTCAGAGATAAAGCTAATTTTGTAATTCTTGAAGGTTTTTTATCTGAATTACTAAAGCAAGATGTAAAAATAATAGAACTGCTTGAAAGGTGATACTTCGGCTACGCTCAGTAACCAATCAAATAAAGAAAGAAAAATAGAAAAACTAAATAGAGTTGATTTACTTGTAAAATTAGCTAAAAAAGAAGTAGTAATAATAGAAATCCAAAATGATGATGAATATGATTATTTTCAAAGAATTTTATATGGTGTATCAAAATCAATATCAGAAAATTTACAAGAGGGCGAAAAATACAAAAGTGTAAAAAAGGTAATATCAGTAAGTATAGTGTATTTTGAATTAGGTCAAGGAAATGATTATATATATCATGGAACAACAAATTTTGTAGGAATTCATAAAAAAGATAAATTAGAATTAACATTAGAACAAAAGACTTTATTTAAGAAAGAAGATTTATTTGAAGTGTTCCCAGAATATTATATATTGATGGTAGATAAATTTGATGAGAATACAAAAGATGGTTTAGATGAATGGATATATTTTTTAAAAACTGATAAAATAAAAGAAGATTTTAAAGGTAAAGGATTAAAAGAGGCTTTTACTCAATTAGATGTTTTAAAAATGAATGAAAAAGAAAAAAGGGGTTATGATTATTATTTAGCAGATACTCAAAAGTTTAAATTAGAACAAGCAGAAGAAAAAGGGCTTGAAAAAGGTAAAAATGAAGAAAAAATTTCAACCGTTTTAAATGGAAATAAAGAAGGTATTTCTAATGAAGTTCTTTCTAAACTAACAGGCTTAAATATAGAAGAAGTAAAAGAAATATTAAAAAATGCACCACTCCAAGAAAATGAAGAATAAAAATATAATAGGCTACGCAAGAGAAAAATTGTAAAAATTCTTTCCAAGAAAAATTATTCAAAAGAAACAATAATAGAGATTTTTGAGTTTTTAGATTTGTTATTGAGCTTTAAAAGTAAGAAATTAGAAATATTATTTGATTTGGAGGTTGATAAAATGCCAAGTGTAAAAGAAAAAGAAACAATGGGTAGTTATAAAAGATTTCTTTTGAATAAAGGTAAAAATGAAAAAGTAATTGAAATAGTAAGAAATGGAAATAAAAAAGGCTATTCAAATGATGTTATATCAGATTTATCAGGATTAAGTATAAAAGAAATAGAAGAAATATTAAAAAATGCACCACGCCAAGAAAAAGAAGAATAAAAATATAATACGCCACTTACAGCAATTTAATTCCTTAACTTAATGCCATTGGGCTTTATAACCAGTGGATATCTTGAAGCTTGTGCTATAGATATTATTTCAGTTGCACAGATATCATATTAAATAATTATAGTAAGATATATATGGAATGGGGTATTAATTGCAATGAATTATCTTAAAATGATTTTATTTATGATTTGAAAAATAGAAATATCAAATATTTTACTCTAATTTAAACAAAAGATATTAAAAATAAATGAGTTTGAAAAGTAAAAGTTAGGGATTCGAATACCCTAACTCAAACCCAGTAACCACGTTATTATTTAATGCTTATCTAAAATAAGTTAATACATATTTAAAATTCTAAATGTATTTTTAACTATTTTTTTCTTACTTTAAATCACTATTTTCTAATTATGACTTTGTTTTTATAAAATTAAATTAAAATCATCTTTTACTAAAAAAAATTTAATACTTTTTTATTAAATTTAACTGGTTTATCTAAATATAAATGTTAATGTTATTATATTAGATATTATTTTAAAAATATAAAAATAAATGAACAGTTTTCTTAATGATCCAACAATACAAAAAATAAAAGACCTTCTTAAACAAGGTAATTCTCTTCTAGTTAAAAATAATATTGATGATGCTATTGTTGTATTCAAAGAAATTTTAGATATAAAACCAAATTATTTTAATGCCTATAATTGCCTTGGAAGTGCGTATATGCAAAAAGACGATATAGATTTAGCTATTGATGCTTATAAAGCAGCAGTGAGAATAAAAGCCGATTTTCCAGAAGTTCATAATAACCTTGGCATTGCTTATGAAATGAAAGGAAAAATTGATTTAGCTATAGAAGAATATAAATCTGCTATAAGATTCAAAAATGATTTTCCAGATGCTTATTTTAATTTAGGTATTGCTTATTTTAATCAAGAAAAATGGAATAATGCTATTGAAAATTGGAAAAAAACTATAGAATTAAATCCTAAACATATTCAAGCAAAAAATAATCTTGCTTCAGCTTATGTAAAAATAGGGGCAAATGATTTAGCTATAAATATATGGGATGAAATATTACAAGATTCACCTGATTATCATATAGCTCATTATAGTTTAGGTTTTTTGTATGAAGACAAGAAAGAATACAGAAAATCGTTAGAAAGCTTTGAAACTTTCAATAAACAAGCTAATAATGAAGATTATTCAGAGCTTAAAAAAATATCTAAAGAAAAAATAAAAGAACTTAAGCGATTATTTTTTTAATTTAGCAGAAACTACGTAATTAACTAAATCATTTACAGTTTTTATTTTATCAGAACTTTCTTCAGAGATCTTCAGTGAGTCAGATTTAAATTCTTCCTCCAACATCATTGTAAGCTCTATTTTCCCTAATGAATCTATATTTAAGTCATTTATAAGATCAGACTCAAGTAATACTTTATTTTCATCTACACCTAATTCTACAATTAGATTAGTTATTTTTTTTAATATAGATTCAGAATCTTTAATTGTTTGACTCATTTAAACACCTTAAAATACCCTAAAACACTCAACATATTTTGATTATAACATTCTTATTTTTTTTTGGGTATTACTATTTTTGTATATTACTCAATAAATTTTTATATAAAGCAAAATCTAAATTTATTAGCATATATTTTTTTTTAAGTACATGATATAATTGATAAAAAAATCGCAGTATTCAATCAGAGGGTTTTAAATGAAAATTAATAAGAGTGCTTTATTGTTATTATCACTCGCTTTTTTTTCTCTTACAGCTTGTAATAACAGAGATAATCTTATAAATACTATTCCAAGTTATAATGAAGTTTTACAAAAAGATGTAACTAGACTATTAGATCAAATAAAAAGAAAACCAGATGATTCTGATGCTTATTTTAGTTTAGGTAAAATATATTTAGATTCTGAAAGACCAGACGAAGCAGCAGCATTATTAAAAAAATCATCAGATTTAAGACCAACTTTTGCTTTTGCTCATTATAAATTAGGTGATGCTTATTATAAATTAATTAGCCTTTATGGTAAACAAGAGCATATTCCTGCTGCTATATCAGAATATATAGAATACTTAAAAGCAAGTCCTAAAGATTCTGAAGCTTATTACAGATTAGGAAACTTATACGCTTGGAGTTTAAAAGTTGAAGATGCTAGAAAGGCATATAAACAAGCCATTGAATTAAATCCTAAAAATGTTCAAGCTTATCAAAAAATAGCAGATCTTCCTATAAAACTTTTTATGCCTACAGAAGAATCTATAAAACTTTTGGAAATAATAAAAAATGATCCTAAAAATGCAGATGCTAAATATAATTTGGGTAATATCTACTTTGAACAAGAAAAATATTTTGAAGCCTTGAATTTATATAATGAAGTTGTAAAAATAAATGATCATTATCCTTTTGTATATTACAAATTAGGTTTATGTTTAGCAAAAAGTGATAAAACCTTAACTGAAGCTGTTAAATCTTACAAAATAGGAATTGGTGAAAATCCAGCTTTTTCAGATTCATATTTTAAATTGGCTGGTGTTTATGGAAAACTAGGACAATTAGAAAATGCAATATCTACTTTTAAAGATTATATTCTTATAAATCCAAGTGATGCAGATGCTCATTATAGTTTAGGTAGTTATTATTTACAAAAAGCAGATTATGATAATGCTATTAAATCTTTTAAAGATGTTATAAAATTTGATGATAAAAGAACAGAAGCTTATTTTAATATGGGATTAGCTTTAGCAAAACAAAATAAATATAATGAAGCTATTGCAGCCTATAATGATGTAATAAGAATTAATCCTAAACATTCTGAAGCTTTAAGTAATTTAGGTGCTTTATATAACTCGCAAGAAAAATTAGATGCAGCTATTCAAGCTTATAGAGAAGCAATTAGAGTAAACCCAGCGGATTCTTTTTCTTATAGTAATTTAGCTTTTATTTATATGAAACAATCAAATATCGATGCTGCAATTGAAGCATACAAAGAATCTATAAGAATTAATCCTTCTTACGATATAGCTTATTTTAATTTAGGTAATGCTTATGTCAAAAAAGGTTCTTATCAAGATGCAAAAGATGCTTATAATGAAGCATTACGTTTGAATCCTCAAAATCTTGATGCACAAACAAATCTTGATAGATTAAAAATGTAGATATTTATATTAAAAAAAAATTGTAGGGTTTGATTTATCAAACCCTATTTTTATTAATATATTCTTATTTACAAGTTACTGTTGCACCTTTTGGTAACTCATAAAGCTTTTTTAGTGAAGCTAAATCCCTAGCTGATATTTCTCTTTTAAAAGGACTAAAAACAGGTGCCATTATATCTAAATTATCATTGTTTCCATAACTATGAACCAAACCAAGTGCATGTCCAAATTCATGAACAGCAAGTTTTATAATTTCTTCATCACCAAAATTTGTCGCTTCCGTTGAAAATAAAGCACTTCCTGGCTGTGCTTTTGTAGCAAGTTTTATATCAGCAAATCTTTTACCTTTTGATTTATCATATTCAGGAAGATGTGCTAATCCCCATGCACTTCCATATCCTTCTTCTACTTTGAAATACTCTAACCATTTAATAACGATATTTGCATCATCTTCAGAGGAAACAAAAGATAATTTAATAAAATTAGCTTTTGCTGGCCATTGTTTAAATGCTTGTTTTACAACTTCAGGGTAATTAACTTTTGAATCTCCTTGAAATTTTTGAGGAACTTTGGGTATATATATTTTTATTGGCATATCATCTTCTTCCCATCTTCTAAAAGATCCATCAGTAAATATACTAGGATCATTAGGGTTACATAAATAATGCCCATCATCATTAGATAATTCTGCTTTTGGTCCCTTACTTTCTTGTTTTACTATAGTTATTTTAGCTCTTGCTTTTTTAGCAAAATTACCATTCTTTATATTTTCTAAATATTTTTTTGCATCAGCTTTATATTGTGAATTTGAAGAAGATAATAATTTCTCTAACTGTTTTTTTGAAGTTTCATAATCTTGTGTTTCATACAGAGAAATAGCAAAACGATATATAAAATCTTGATTTGATGGTTCTTCTTTTATTAAATCTTTATAATATCCAACTGCATCTGAAAATTCCTTATTTTTAAAAGCTTTTTCTGCTCGCTCTCTCGCACCTTTAGCTTGTGTTTTTTTTATACTTTTGGAATTTATAGTTATTTCTTGAGAAAAAACACCTGAATTGTTTGTTAAAAATAACGTAGAAGCAATAAGTAAAGAAAAGAATACTTTTTTATTCATGAAAGAGGACTCCTTTAAAAATTAGATATGAATATTATATAATACTTTTATAAAAAATACGAAAAAAAATAAATCTCAGAGTACTGTTGCTCTGTTTTTATTAACACCAAAGCAAATCTTTTGAAACAAAATAAATCATGGCAAATATTTATAGGTACAGATGTTTTTCATATTATTTTGTGAATATTTGAATTACAAACCTGTACCTATAAAGAACTTGGGTAAAAATAGCTTATATTTTTTGAGAAATAGATTTACCTTGCATAAAAAGTAATAAATAATCTTTTCCACCAGCTTTAGAATCTGTTCCTGACATATTAAAGCCTCCAAAAGGATGAACGCCAACTAAAGCACCTGTACATTTACGATTTACATAAAGATTTCCAACAAAAAACTCTTCTTTTCCTTTTTGAATTTTTTCTTCATTTTGTGTATAAAAAGCTCCAGTAAGACCAAACTTAGTATTATTAGCAATATTTATAGCATCATCAAAATCTTTTGCTCTGATAAAACTTAAAACTGGTCCAAAAATCTCTTCTTGTGCTAATCTTGAATCTGGTTTTATATCAGAAAAAATTGTAGGTTCTACAAAGTAACCATTTTTATCCATTTTCTTTCCACCTAAAACTAATTTACCCTCTTCTTTTCCAATTTCTATATATTCCATAATTTTATTTATAGAACGTAGGCTTGAAACTGGTCCAACTTGTTTATTTTCAAAAGGTTCTCCTATGCTTAGTTTCTCAGTTTTTTCTTTTACTTTAGCCAAAACTTCATCATAAACAGAATCAACTACAATCGCTCTTGAACATGCAGAACATTTTTGTCCTTGAAAACCAAACGTAGCAGCAACTATTCCAGAAGCAGCATCTTCTAAATTTGCTTCATTATCAACAACAATAGCATCTTTTCCACCCATTTCAGCAATAACTCTTTTTATCCATTTTTGTCCTTGTTGAGTTTGGCTTGCTTTTTCATTTATTCTTAAACCAACTTCCATAGAACCTGTAAAAGAAACAAATCTTGTAAGAGGATGAGTTGTTAAATAATCGCCTATAACAGCTCCATCTCCAGTAAGAAAATTAACTACACCATTTGGTAAACCAACTTCTTGAAGTAATTCAAAAAACTTAGCTGCAACAACAGGAGCATCTTGAGATGGTTTTAACACAACTGTATTTCCTGTAACAACCCCAGCAACTGCTGTTCCTGCCATAATAGCTAAAGGGAAATTCCAAGGTGGAATTACAATGCCTACACCAAGTGGTAAATAAACAAATTTATTATTTTCACCAGCCGTTTTTGTTAAAGGGTGATCTTGTGAATATCTAAGTGCTTCTCTTCCATAAAACTCTAAAAAATCAATTGCTTCTGCTGTATCTCCGTCAGCTTCAGCCCAGTTTTTACCAACTTCATAAACTAAAAGTGCTGAAAAATAAAATTTTCTTTCTCTAATTAAATCAGCTACTTTAAAAAGATAACTCGCTCTTTCTTCCACAGAAACTTTTTTCCAAGAATTAAAAGTCTCATAAGCTGTTTTTATTGCTTTATCAGCATGTTCTTTTTCTGCCAATTGAACAACTCCAACTACTTCATCAAGATTTGAAGGATTTAAAGATTTATCTTTTTTATCTGTATATATTTTTTCCCCACCAATTATTAAAGGATATTCTTTATTGAATTCACTTTTTACTTGTTCTAATGCCGCTTTCATTTTTTCAATGTTTTCAGGATTTGAAAAATCAACAAAAGGTTCATTAGCAAATTCAGAATTATGTATAACTATACTACTCATAAATTTCACTCCGAAATAAGATACTCTTAAGAAATTATATCTTTAGTATCAAGACTAATCAAATTTTATTTATTTAATGACCTTATAAAAGTAATTTTTTTTCAAGTAATTGATTCATAATTCATCATTTATAATTTATAATTCTCTTAGTTATAAAATAAGGTAATCTTATGGAAGTAAAAAAGTTTTTAGCAGGAAATTTATGGAAAGATTCTACAGAGATTTATGATGTAATAAATCCTTATAATAATGAAATTTATTGTAAAGTATATAATGCTCAAAAAGAAGACTTTGAATATTCTATTAATGAAGGATTAAAGGCTTTTGAAAAAACAAAAAAACTTTCTAGATACAAAAGATCTGAAATTTTAAAAAATATCTATCAATTAATAGAAAAAAATACTGATGAATTTGTTGAATATATAGTAAAAGAATGTGGTAAACCAATCACTTATGCAAAAGCCGAAGTTACTAGAGCTATAATTACTTTTAAAATGGCTAGTGAAGACGTTTTAAAATTTGGTGGTGAACTTTTACCTTTAGATATAACAGCTCAAACAGAAAATTATAAATCAATTACTGAAAGGTTTCCAATAGGAATAATATCAGGTATAAGCCCTTTTAATTTTCCTCTTAATTTAGCTGTTCATAAAGTTGCTCCTGCAATAGCTACAGGAAATGTAATGATATTAAAGCCACCACCACAAGCGCCTTCTTGTTCTTTATTATTAGGAAAAATTTGTTTG
>JBBTGK010000335.1:0-15251 GCA_038060635.1 Cyanobacteriota bacterium
CAGATGTTGTTAGTAATATTGTTCCTACAACTCCAAAAGAAGTAGTTGAAAATCTAGCTTTTGGTGGTATTTTTAAAGTTTTAGGTAAGGTTTCTAAAGCTAGTATTAATCTTTTTAAGAAGAAAGGAACAACACCAGCAGGTGTACTTGATGAATTAGCTGATATTAATAAAAATATTAGAAAACAAGAGAAAAAAGTTGTTAAGAAAGCAGATAATTTAGGAACTATTTGCCCTTTAAAAGCTCCTTTTAGTCTTACTGCTAATCCAACTTGTTTAGATAGCCTTACTAATCATATAACAACTCATAATAAGGCATCGCAAGGCTATTTAGGAAAAACAAAGCCATTTAGTGAAATAGAAAAAACAAATGGTATTTCAAAAATAGAAGTAAGAAATCAAAAAAAAGAAATAATTAGTAAACTTAAAAATATAGATAACCAAATAGCAACTAATTTTGATAACACTATTACTCCAAAATTAGATAAATTATTTAATGAAGGAATAAAATTTGATAATTTTGGATTTCCTAATTTATCGGATTTTAAAATATTATCAGTAACATTAGAAGAATCTTTTAAAGGTTCAAGAAAAGATATGAATAAAGCTTGTGATGTACTTATAACACATAATTATGATTCGTTAGCTAAAAAATGGAACCCACCTTTAGATAAAATAATCCCTGCAGATATTTTTGAAAGAAGCGATATTATAATAAAAAATCTTCCAAATCCTTCTAATGATAAAAAATTATTAAAATATTTAAGTGATCACTTGGATTTAGTATTTCATCATAATGAAAATCTTAGGACTTTAGAATTAATTCCTAGAAAAGTTCATGCTGCTTCAGCATGGCATATTGGAGGTGATGCAGCTCAAAAACATATAACTAATATTTCAAATAAAATACCTACTATTGAAAATGATTATTTATCAAAAATAGGAAAAACATTACCAACATGCTCGGGAATATCTTGTATTGATACTTCAGGGATCTTATAAATATGAAAAAAAATAATTATTATGTTCTATATTATATATAGCACTAATAATTATTAAATCATCTCCATAAGAACATTGATTAAATCCATCATTAAAAAAAGTACAAAAAGGGTTGTAATTAATATTTATATTTTCAATTGCATCATATATAAATATATTTGAATCAAAAGTAAGTTGATTATTTAAATAAAATTCAGCCAATGAGTTAGTAAATATTTTTAATTTTTTCCATTCATTATAAAAGTCTTCATATTCATTCTTATAAAGAAAATTATCTTTTTTTAAATTAAATATATGCAAAAAATTATCTAAATCAGGAATACTAGGAATTAGATTTATTTCTACTAAAAAAGGAAGAGTTATACCTACTTTAGTATTATTCAAAAATAAATCATCATTAATAGAATAAGATAATTCTAAAATATTTTCTTTTGAATAAAATATTTTAGAATTTTCATAAATAGGGTTCATTCGATTATTTATATCATTCATATTAAGTTGACCAGAAAAAAAATAAAGCATACCTTCTTTAGGTAAATTCAAATCATATTGTGAAAAATCTTTTAAATTTAGTTGGCATAAAAAATCAAGATATTTTTCTTCTCCATGTAAATTAATCATTTTAGGATATTCTATATCTTCTGGTAAATCAGGATAGCCTCCGAATCTTGTATTTCCTAATTGTTCATAATTATCTTCTTCTACTCTTGATACTAACAACTGAGGTTTAGAAATAGAAAAAATTTGTTCTTTATACTCTTCTAATCCATGTTTTATAATTAAATCTTCTAATACTTTATAATAGTCAGTCATTTTTTATAGTTCCAATATTTATATATCTATATTTTATCATTTTTTTACTTAAAACAAATTATTTTTTACCATAAAAAATCTACTGAAATAATAAAAAAAAAGTAATTAATTTTATTTAATTTAAAAAAATCAAAAAAAAGGCTATATAGCAAAACCTAGTATTAACAGGTATTTAAGGTTAATACTACACATAGGAACATAACTGTAGAATTGTGTGTTATACTATAAAAATGACATTTTACAGTAAAAAAGGGCTTTTTATGAAGAAAAAAATAACTAATCAATCTGAAATTTACAGCTTTGATAAAAAATTAGACTATGAAACTATAAAACAAGAAATTGATAACAAACTTTCTCAGCTTTTTTCTGATTTAGAAAATGATTATAACGAGCATAAAGTTAAAGCTTTATCTAATTGCACAATCGCATTAATTCAATTAACCAATGGTAGTAGAATATCCGAAGCCTCTCTCCACGACACACCCAGTTATAGATATTGCTACTAAAGCATTTTAGAGATAAAATTTCTTCTTAAAATAATAAAAGTTTAAGAAGAAAACAAGATGAATACTATATTTAACACAATAAAAGAAGAATTGCAATGGAGTGATGAAAGAGTAGATTTTTTAGTTAAATTTACAGAGTCATTAATTAAAGTAAAAACAGTAAATTTATCAGAAATATCAAAATATTTTGATCCAACAATAAAATCAAATTCTTCATATAGAAGAATTCAAAGATTTTTTATGGAATATAATATATTTTTTACTGGTTTTGCAAAATTATTGATGAAATTTACAACAGAGGATAAAAAAGTTTTAATACTAGACAGAACACAATGGAAAGGAGTAAATATATTTTTTTTAGCGATAGAGTATCAAGGAGTAGCAATACCAATACTTTGGGATGTATTAGATAAGAAAGGTAATACGAATACATTAGAAAGAATAAGCTTGATAGATGATTATGTTAATGTATTTGGAGTAGAAAATATAAAGTATTTAACAGCAGATAGGGAATTTATAGGTAAAGAGTGGTTTAACTGGCTAAAAGATAAAAAGATAAATTTTTTAATAAGATTAAAGAGTAATTTTTTGATAGAAGAAGGAATAAAAGGAAAAAAGAAAATAAAAGGATATTATAGATATTATGAATCAAAAGAAAAAGTAACAAAGCTATTTGGAATAGAATTAAGAATAATGGGAAAAAGAATAAATAATAAAGAATTATTAATAGTTGCAACAAATATGATAGAAATAGAATTAGATGATTACAGTAAAAGATGGGGTATAGAAACAATGTTTTTATGCCTAAAAAGTAAAGGATTTAACTTAGAAGATACAAAAATGAAAGAAAGTTATAAAATAGATAAATTAATAGCATTATTGAGTTTATCATATTGTTGGTGTTTAATTACAGGCAATCTGTTTAAACATAAGGATTCTAGGTATCGAAAAGAGTTAGGCTATTATTCAAAAAGTATATTCAAAATAGGGCTTGATCGGCTCTCTATTACTATCATTGACAAGTTTTTAAGACCAAAAGAATATTTAAAGATAAACAGTCTCTTTAGCTCTGTTATCAATGGTTTCAGATGAGGTGTCGTGGAGTGAGGATCAAACCATTAAAATCTAAAAAAATTAAAGTTAAAATATAAGCACATAATCAAATAAAATTTATTTTTTTAAATTAGTAAATTATTATTAATTTCAATTAGTTGAATTTACAAGGCTTTAAAAGAAAAGTAACTTAACTAATATTTAACAAATTAGTTGCATAAGTTATTTAGGTTAGATATTTTAAGGATTCTTTGCTTTTTTATCTTTTATAAATAAATCATACTTCTTTAATACCTAATTAATGTTTGAATAAAATAGATTTTATATTTATACAATTTTTTATCGATTTAGATCATAAAAAATTCACTGTGTTTAGACTATTGGCGTGATACAGTTAATAACACATAGAGTTATACTCACTATATACTGAACTTACTTCATTTTTAAATTGAAGAAAAAGTTGACTTTAATCGAAGAGGATTTTAAAAAATGAAAAAAATAGTTTTAAGCATGTCATTAGTATTATTTTCTGCGTTTCCTAGCTTTGCTAAACCTGATATAAAAATTGATCTTTTATCTCAGAAAATAGTTAAAGAAAATGGTAAAGACGTATTAAAGGATTCTAAAGAAGCTAAACCTGGTCAGGTTCTTTTATATACATTAAAAGTAATGAATAAAGGTAATTCTGCGGCAAGAAAACTTCAGCCTGTTGCAAATATCCCAGAAAATACTATTTATGTTCCAGAAAAAAATACATCTAAGGACTATAAAGTTCAATTTAGTTTAGATGGGAAAAATTATTCTGAAACACCAATGGTAAAAGTAAAAGAAAATGGTAAAGACGTAATGAAACCAGCTACCATTGATAAATACAAAAAAATAAAATGGCTTTTTAACAAAGATTTTGCAGTAAAACAAACTTACAATCTTACATACAAAGTAAAAGTCAAATAAAAATGATTATTCTTTTAAAAGATAATAGAAATAGATTAATAAAACCAACTAGGGAACCACCCTGAGTTTTTTTTGCTTTTATGATTTTTTACAAAAATCAAGTTTTTAATTAATATTTTGTTTAAAAAAGGAAATTGTTTATGTCGAAAACAATGGAACGAGGACCGACAAGGGTCAAAAATTATTTTATGTTCTTGAGTATATTCTGTACGATGTTACTCTCGACCATGCTTTTTTCTCCGAAAGCGGAGGCAGCAACTGCTGCTGGTGTAACGATTGGAAATATTGCTGTCGCTAGTTATGAAGATGCGGCAAATAATAAATATACAACCAATTCTTTACAAGTAACAACAGTAGTTCAATCTGTTTATAGTTTTGATATTGATAAAGATGGTACATTAGCTGCACCAAATGCATTAGTACAAAAAACTGTAACACCAGGTGGTATTATTTACTACCAATACAAAATTACCAACACAGGTAATGCTCCTGACAACTATACACTTGATATTGGATCTGGTGCAACTGCTGATCCTAATCAATTTGTTCCTTTAGCACCAAATGGTTTTGATCCTGGATTAACAGGAGTAAAGATTTTTTGGGATAAGGATGGTTCTGGAAAATTCAAAACAGGTGATCCTGTATTAACAAATGGTGTTAGTACAATACCTCTTGCGGCTGGTCAATCTGAATATGTTATTATGGAAATAACAGTTCCTTCTACAGGACTTACTGCTGGTCAAACTTATTTCAGAAATATTTTACTAAGATCAGTTAATGCACCATTAGAAAGAGATAATAATGACGATGGTGTTCTTACACCACTTGTAACAGGTGACTATTCGAAAGGTCAATGGAGTAAAACAACAATTGTTAATGATGCAGTAATTGATGTTGTTAAATCATCAAATGTATCAAATACAGATCCATCAGGAGTTATTACATATACCTTAGAAGTAAAAAATAATGGTAACTTAGATGCTAAAGGCGTAACATTAAGAGACGTTATCCCTGGTGATGTAGCTTATGTAAGAAACTCTCATTCAATGCCTTCAGGTTGGGCAATTAGCTATAGTAATACAGCAAACCCAACAAATGCAAATTATGCAGGAACACTATCTGCAACAGATGTACCAGCTGGTAGTACTGTTGATACTGGTGTAACAGGTGTTAGATTTATAACAGCTGCAAGTCTTGCTCCAGGAGCTAGTGTATCAGTTACATTCCAAGTAAGAGTTAAACCTTACGGAGTAACAGGAACTCTTCCAGCTGCTGGTACAATTAATAACGTAGGTACTTTTGACTATATTCTTAATGATGGAACAACAACTGTTCCAGATAAAACAACCAACGTTGTTCCTGTTGATATTAACAAGAAAATAGCTGTTCAATTAAGTGGAAATAATACTACTTTTACAAATGAAGCTAAATTAGTAGCTGGAGATACTGTTGGTGGTAATCCTGGAAATAATGAACTTACAACACCTCCTGTATTCCCAACTGAGGGGATTAAAACAACCGCAGGAACAGTTGGTGCTAACAGCAATTTATTTTTTAGACAAGTAGTTACAAATAATGGTAACGTAACAGATAACTATACAATTAGTACAGCAACACTCCCAAGTGGTGTAGTTCAAACTTTACCTTCAGGTTGGTCAGTTGCTTTCTTCCAAGAAACAGATGCAACAACACCTGCAAATAACACATCTCCTTTAGTTGGTAACCAAACAGGTCCAATTTTAGCTGGTGCAACATTCAATTTTGTTGCAAGAGTAACAATTCCTGCAAATGCATTAACAACTACTCAGGATATTTTTACCAAAGCTCTTTCAAGCGTAACAGGTACAGCGGTTGGTACAACATTTACCTTATTATCTAATGACTACACTTTATTAAGAATTACTGATGTAACTCAACCAGGTGGAAAAATAGAAAATATTGGAGCTGGTTTAGTTGTTAATACAACAAACTTAGCACTTACAGAATCATCTAATGGAACAACCGTAACATTCCCATTAAGAGTTACAAATACTGGTTTAGTAAATGATACTTTTACATTAGGAAATAACGGAACAAATCTTCTTCCATCAGGATGGCAAATAGACTATTATGATATTGTTAAAACTCAACAAATTACTGCAACAACTTCAACTACAGCTACATTAAATGCTATAGGTACATTTGTAGTTGGTGATAAAGTAGTTATTGCAGGTCAAACATTAACAATCGCTTCTATTGCAACAAATACAATTACATTTGCTTTAGGTGAAACTTTAACAAATGCTCCAGCAGTTGTTAACTCACCAATTATAAAAATTGGTTCAATTTCAATAGTTTCTACTGGTACATTAGCACCAGCGGGAACAAAAGATGTAGCAGCAGTTATAACTGTTCCTGCAGGAGCAACTCCAATTACAAAAGATCTTGATTTTACAATCGTTTCTGCAAATGCTCCAGTAGCTCCTGCTGTTGGATTATTCAAAGTAACAGATTCTGTAATTGTTCCTAATTTCAGATCATTCACATTAACAGCAGATAATTCAGGTTCTGGTCCTGCTGGTGGGGTATTATTCTATACACACGTATTAACCAATACTGGTAACGTAAATGAATCATTCAATCTTGCTGTAGCTTCTACTGTTACACCAGCTGATGGTTTTACATTTACTATTCAAGATGGAATAATCTTTAATGCAAATGGAACAGTATCTCTTAATGTGGGTGCTGGTATTACATTCTCTAGTATTGGGGTAGCTGCACCAACAGCAGCTTTATTAACACCAGGACAATATTTACAATTTAAAGTTAAAGTAAATATCCCTGCTGGTGCTTCACCAGGAACAACAATTGATACAGCAGATGTTTCTGCAACAGAAATAACTTCTACTGAAGTTAAGAAAAATGTTGATACAACTGCAGTTGTAGCTGGTTTCTTAACAGTTGTTAAAACTGGTAAAACTTATGATCAAAAACTAGCAGGATTCAGAGTAGGTGGTGTAGTTACTGGGGCATTTGATCCAGTTGCAGCTGCAACCTTCATTCCTGGTGGTGGAACAGGAACTCAGAAAGTTGGAACATCTGGAGCAGATCTTGCAGCTCCTGGAGACATAATCGAATATACAATTCAATATTCTAATGGTCCTTCTGCTGATGCAGTAAGATCTAGATTAAAGGATTTAATTCCTGATAATACAACTTATATTCCTGACAGTTTAAAAATGGGTGCTACTTATGCAGCGGCTCTTGCTAGTGCTGTTAAAACAGATGGTCCTACTCATACTACACCAACTGCTCAGGTTTTATTTGATGATGAAGCTCAGTATGTACAAGTAGCCGCACCAGGTAAAAGTTATGTATTTTTCTTCATAGGAACATCTCCTACTTTCGCTTCAGAAGCTTCTCCTAATGGTGGAACTGTAGCAAAAAGTACATCAGGGGTTGTTATTTTCAGAGTTAGAGTTAACTAAGGTTTCATGATTTATTAAAAAGTAGGTTCGCCTACTTTTTACAAGGTGAGGTAACTCACCTTCTCTTTATTCAAAAAAGAGAAAAAGTTCAGTATTCATTAGGGAAGTAAGGAAACTTACTTCTCTATATAAAAAAAATATAATGCGAATAAAAAATATAAAAGATAAATTAAAATCACTAGTAATAAGTACATTATCAACTTCGTTGATATTTTCAAATGTATTTACTACTGCTGCGTTCGCACTTTCTATAGATAATATTGCAGAAGTTCATTATTCAGATACTACAGGTAAAGATTATGTAACCCCATCTAATAAAAAAAGCATAACCATTACAGAGCCTAAACAATTAGATGTAAGTGATAGTGTTGTTCCAAATCAAAAAGATGGTTTAAGTGGAGGGGTTTGGTTTTTTCCTGCTGAATTTACAAATACAGGTTTAACAACGGACAGTTACACTTTTTCTATTTCTAACTTACCAAATGGAGTAGAATCTGTTTTTTACTTAGATTCAAATGGTAATGGAATTTTAGAAGCTACAGAACAAGAAATAATAGGAATAAATAATGTTAAAACTGGTGAGTCAAGCAAACTTATAATAAAACTAACTGATAAAATTGGAGTTCCTGAAAATACTATTGTAAATTTAGGTTTTGTAACAACCTCTAAAACAGATATATCTGTAAAAGCAATAGGTCCTTTTGGAGTAAAAATAACTCCTAAATATGTTGTAACAACAACGCCTCCAACTGCTGGAAAGTGTTTTAATTTATCTGCTAATACTAAAAATTGTTACAATGTTGATATAAATAATATTGGTTTTAATTCAGATATTTACAATTTAACATTAGCTGGTTTACCAAATGGATTAATTGGTAAAATTTATTCTAATAAAAATGGAAATGATATAATTGATCCAGAAGATCAAGAAATTGCAAAAACAGATATTGTTTTTGGTGGAACAAAACTACCTGTTTTAATCTGTATAGAAAATATAACAAATACTGCTCCATTAGCAGCAGTAAAACCAATTTTAAATGTTCAATCAATAACAGAAATTACAGTAAAATCGTCTCTTGAACTTTGTACTACTTTGGGTACGCCACCTTCAAGTAGTAGTAGTGGTAGTGGTAGTAGTAGTGGTGGAAGTTCTAATCCTTCCCCTATTCCTACGCCAACATCAACAACATTGATACCTAATTTAAAAATTCAAAAAACAGGTTTTCCTAATGGAAGAGTAAAAGTAGGAGATGATTTATCTTATTCTATAGATGTTTTTAACGATTCTAATGTTACAAGTAAAACCCTTTATTTATTAGATAAGCTTCCAAGTGGTTTAATTCTTGATGAAAAAACAGTTTCAGCTTCTGATGAAGGTATTTTTGAATATTCTTATGATGGCAAAAATTGGTTAGATAAATATCCAAATTGTATTGATAGTAAAACTTGTATAAAATACATACGAATAAAATGGACAAAAATAACTCCAAAACAAACTTTTAAAGTTTTTTTCAAAACAAAAGTAGATGGATATGTTGATGGAGCAATAAGCAATGTTGCTTGGGCAGAATTACCTGATACTTCTTTTACTGGAAAAATTACTGATGTTCCATCAAAACCTGGTGTTCCAATATCTGAGAGTAATGTAACAAATAACTTTGTACCAAATGAACTTTATGTAACAGGCACAACTTATACAAGACAAGGAGACCCAAGAAAAGGAATTATTGTAGAGCTTTTTGATAAAAATGGTAAAAAAGTAGGTGAAACAATAACTGGAGAAAAAGGGCTTTTTTCTATACCTGTAGCCGAAAAAGGTGAGTATAAAGTAGTTTATAAATTAGAAGATGGAAAACCAATGGAAAGACGTTTTTCAATTGATCTTTTGGGTGTAAATTATGTTCCTATTCATGTTTCTGGAAAAGTAAGAGATAGTCAAACTCAAAAATTGATTACAAATGCAAAAATTCAATTACTTGATGAAAATAAAAATTTAATAAATGAATCAGAAACTGATGCTAATGGTGAATATACATTTGATACAGATAATAAAGGTGAAAAATTAAAAGCTGGTAATTATATAATTGCGGTAATAAGTGCTAGTGGATATGTAACTTTTATAAGAGTAACAATAACTGCTAACCAAGGTGATGTAGTAATAGCAGAAGATCTTCTAATAGATCCATTTGGTATTGTTTATGATGAATTTGGTGGAGAAGATCAAAGAATAAGTGGTGCTAAAGTTGAAATTTTAGGTGATTGTTCAACTCCTGAAAAAATAAGAACTACTAAAATTACACTTGATAAATTAATAACAGGTGAAGAACAAATAAACCCTTATGTAACAGGTAAAGATGGAACATATCAATTTTTCTTGAATAAAGATCAATTAACGAATAAAGAATATTGTTTATCTGCTAGTGCAAATGACTATTATGCAAGAATTTTTAAAATGAAACTTAGACCTGTTGATTTTGAAGGAATTATAAAAGTAGAAGAAAATGGTGTAATAGTAGAAAAGAAATTATCAAGAAGAAGATATATTGCAGAAATAATAGATGACAGAGGTAAAATAACTGTTTTACCTAATATAGAATCTATACCTTATAGAATAGCTCTTAAACCAAAGAAAACTATTATATTAGACAAAAAAGTAAATAGACCTGTAATAGAAATAGGTGAAAATGCTATCTATAGAGTTGAAGCACAAAATAAATTTAATTTTACTTTAAAAGATACAATAATGACTGATTTATTACCTAAAGGCTTTAAATATGTAGAAAAATCTTTGGTAATAGAAAAAGCTGAAAATGGTGGAAATGTTTTTAAAGAGATTAATCTTAAAGATCTTGGAATGGATAATTTTAAGGCTACAGATAGATTACATTTAGATTTAGGCGATTTTCCAGCTGAACAAAAATTCAGAGTAACATATCAAGCAAGAGCAGGAATAAATGTAAACCCTGGACCTGCTGTAAATGAAGTATTTATTTTAGGAAAAACTAAATCAGATGCAACTGTAAATGAAGGCCCAGCTAAAGCTGTAGTTTCTGTTAAAAAAGGTATTTTTAATAAAAATGGTGCCGTAGTAGGAAGAGTTTCTATTGATAATGATCCAGATTCAAAAGAATCTGGGCTTCAAAATATTGCTCTTTATACTCCAAATGGTATAAGAGTTCTTACTGATAATAAAGGTAAGTTTTCTATGCAAGATTTGCCTTCAGGTGAGTTTTTATTACACCTTGATAAATCTTCATTACCTCCTAATGTTTATTTACCATCAGAAGCGATAGAAAAAGCTGAACAAAATAATAAAAAAATAAAAGAACTTGTAAAAGAATCTGTAAATATAGATAATTTATCGAACCTTTTATATGTTTCAGATAAACCTTTTATGTTTACTACAAACAATAATAAAATATCTTTCAATAACTTATTTTTACCTCAAACTAAAAAATATAAAATGGTATTAACCAAAGATATTAAAGATAAAAAAGATGAAAAAGAATTACCAAAAGAACAAGAAATTGATTTAAATCATAATTATCTTCCAAAAGACTTAGCTCTTAATAAAGGCTCTAATCCATTTAAAGTTAAAATTTTTGAAGATGGTGTTCAAGTAAAAAATAAAAAAATAAATATTTGGTATATGCCTCTCAATTTTGTTCCTAAAAAATCAACATGGATTGGTGATGAAGACATATTGAGAAGAGTTTTTATTCCTGAAAGTGGATTAACAAAAACTAATTTTAGACTTACAAGAGTTGAACCTCTTGTTTTACCAGATATAAAAATAATACCTGATACACTCAAATTGGTTTATGCGTATCCATCTAAATTTACAACCAAAGAAATTCCTTTTGTTACATACCCAGATATACAAAATCATTGGGCAAAAGAAACAATAGAATATGAATCTGGTTTAGAAATTATTCATGGTTATCCAGATGGACAATTTAAACCTGCTAGAAGTATAACTAGAGCTGAAGCAGTTAAACTTTCATTAGTGGCAATGAAATCTTTTGATATAAGAATGGGAACCAATTTTACTTATGAAATTCAAATTCCTGCTAAAGTAACAGCAAAAATATTGGACGAAAATAAAAAAGAAATAAAAGTTTTTTATGAAAATAAACCAAGAAAAGAAGGCAGACATATTTTATCTTGGGATGGAAGAGATACTTCTGGTAATTTTAGACCAGTTGGAAAATATTACTTTGAAATAACTACAACTGATAAAGATGAAAATGTAGAACAACTTACAACTTATGTTGAAATAGTTCCTGCTATTGGTAACTATCATCCAGAAGGAAAAGCTGACTTTATTGATATGAAAAATCATTGGTCAAGTCCATTTGTAAAAGTAGCTATTGATGAAAAAATTGCAGAAGCTTTTTCAGATAAAACATTTAGACCAGATGCTTTTATTTCTAGATATGAAATGGCTATTATGGCTGTTAAAGCATTAAAACTTGATGTAAGTAAAACTAGTGATAATCTTACTTTTGAAGATACTGAAGATATACCTCTTGAAGCAAGAAAATATGTTTATTTAGCAACTCAAAAAGATTTATTACCTAAGTTTCCTGATAATAAATTTAGACCAAAAAGACCAATTTCAAGAGCTGAAATTTCTATTTTAGTTAAAAACTTAATTAGTGAACAAAAAATTCAAGGTCTAATAAGAGGTGCTACAAGTAAAGTATTAAACGAAGTTATTGTTGATGAAAAACCATTTAAAGTTAATGGAAAAGTTTTTGAAATAGAAATTGATAAAGGTAGTTTTGATTTACTAAGAATATCTAAAGATGCTGATAAAAAAGTTTATTTTGATGAGGTTTTTACCAATAAATCTATTTTTGAAAATAAATCTAAAACTAGCATAATACCTGTTCCTGAAGAAGAAATAACTGTTGATGATATAACAAAAATGGCTACAGATACTCCTGAAGGAGCTGAAGCAGCAAAATTAGCAAGTGTAAAATCTAGTTTCCAAATTAATTTGAATGATACATCGAATAAAAATAATTATTTTGATGTTGCAAGTGCTACTGTATCTTTTACAACTGTAAATGGATACGAATCTAAAATATTAATAAATGGAAAAGAAGTTGACTCTAAAAGAATAGGTAAAAGAGATGTAAATAATACAACTGGTTTAAAAACTTTTACATACTATGGTGTTAGTTTAGAAGAAGGTAAAAATACCATTGAAGGTTTATCTATTGATCCTAATGGAAAAGTAGTTCCTAATAATAAAATTTCTAAGGAAGTTTATCTAAAAGGAAGCCCTGCAAAATTTGAGTTTTTGAAAAATAAAATACCAGCAGATGGAAAAACACAAGGTAATATTTTAATAAATGTATTTGATAAAAATGGAATTCCTGCCTTAAACGATTCTTCTGTTAGTGTAAGAGTTGAGCAAGGTGAAATAAAATCACCTGATATGAATGAAAGTGAATCAGGAGTTCAATTAAAAGTAAAAGATGGGCAAATAAAAATATCTGTAATTCCTCCTAATACTGTAATGACTTCAAAAGTTTTTGTAGAAGCAAATGGTGGAATAAAAGGTGATGGGAAAATAGAATATTCTACCCCACTAAGAACACCTATATTAGTTGGTACAGCAAATACAAACTCTGGATACTTTTTTGCAAAAGATGCAGTAGAAAATAATAAAAATACCGATAATCCAAAAACAGGTTTAAATTTCAATATTGGTGCTTCTGTTTTTACACAAGGAACTCTTTTTGAAGATTATTTATTAACTCTTGCTTTTGATACCAGAAAGAAATTAAATCAAAATGAAGATCAAGTAGATTCTATTTTTAGAGATAGAACAGAAGATAGATTTTATCCAATTTATGGAGACTCTAGCCAAGTAACACAAATAGTTCAAGCAAATAGCCCGTTATATTTTAAATTAGAAAAAGAAAAATCTAATTTAATGTGGGGTGATTTTTCATCGGCTTCTTCTTCAGAAAATAGTTCTATTGATAATTCAGCTAGATTAGCTTTATATTCAAGAAATCTTACTGGTGGTAAGTTAAATTTAGATTTACCAGAAATGCTAAACCTCAATGTATTTGGAAGTTTAGAATCTCAAAGTTACAAAGAAGAATTTATCAGAGCGGCTGGTGTAAGCGGACCTTATTTCCTTGATAAATTTCCATTAGTTTATGGAACAGAAAGAATTAGTATTCAAGTAAGAGATAGATCAGACCTTTCTTCTGGTATCAATGGAAAAATTATAGATACCAAACAATTAACTAAATTGACTGATTATACAATCAATTATTTTGATGGAACTATTGTTTTTACTAGACCAATTTCTGCATTTGAAATAAGAAAAGATCCTCAAACTAATCAAGATAAACAATTTGATGTTTTTATTTCAGTAGCTTATGAATATAAAAGTAGTTCTAAAAATAATGTAATTGGTGGTTCTATGTCTGCAAAATTACCATTAGGTTTTACAGTTGGTGGTAGTTATGTAACAGAAAACTTAAATCTTTTTAATAAAGAAATAGAAAGACCTTATCAACTTATGGGAGGTAATTTTTCTCAAAGATTTAGTCAATATTTTGATTTAATGGGTGAATATGCTTATAGTAATGGATATCAGGCTAGATTAGATAACAAAGATATTTTTGAAAATAAAGCTGGTTCAGCTTATAGAGTTACATTGTTATCAAAACTATTAGATAATCTTTCTTTTCAATCTGAATTTTCAAAAACTGATGAGAACTTTTTTAATAAAGCAAATGGAAGTACAGTAGCAAATACTCAAAGAGCTTCTGCAAAACTTGATTATAAACCAATTGAAAAATTGCCTATTAGTTTAGAATATAACACTGACACTGTTTATCCACCTTCTAATAATAAAACAGAAAGAGCTAAAACTCAGCAAAATGCAAGAATAAATACTAATGCTGATTTTTATGGAAATAATATTACATTATCTACAGAATGGAGAAATACGCCAAATTCTAAAGATGATAAAAATAATAACAACTCGTTTTTTGCATCAGCTGGTTATAAATTACCTTCTTTTAATGGTTTTTCTTTAAATATAAACAGAGATCAAAAATTATATGGAGCAGATGAAGCAAAATCAAGTCTTACTACTATAGGTTTAGATATACCTCTTTATGTAGCAGATTTAATTCTCGTTACTAAATACAATCTTTATGATGAAAGTTTGGCAAAAACAAAAGGTTTAGAAGACTTATTTTATACCAGAAGCAATTGGTCTTTCGGATTAGATAAAAATGTAGTTTTAAATAAAGATTGGTCAGCTTTCAACTCAGTTAATTTATCTAGTAAATGGCAAATTAATGGAGCAATAGATGGCAGATCAGCTCAACAGTTATTAGGAACAGGAGCAAAAATAAATGTAACTCCTGAAGTATCGGTTTCTGGAAATTATGAAAGATACTTTAAACAAAATAGAGATG
>JBBTGK010000336.1:0-5645 GCA_038060635.1 Cyanobacteriota bacterium
CCCTTGTTTTTTGCTCTAAATTTTCTTGATAATATGTCATTTATTTTATTACAAAATAAAGCATTTTTTATTGAAAATTAGCTTATCTATAAAAATTTAATGCACCCCTTGTAAAAAAATAGCATAAAATCTACGCCTATCCCTACAAGTTTTTGTGATGCTTTAATATAATTTGGATTATAAAACATAAATTCTCCTCAATAGTATTTCATTTTGAATATTTATTTACCAAATTTTTGGACGTTTATTTTTTTCCGAATCCCTAATATAAGTAAAAATTAATGAATAAAATCTTTTTTATCACTTTTCACTTCTTACTAATCACCTCTTAATCCTAATTAGAATATATACTTAAAACATGTGGTGCTGTAGCATCAGCAGGATATACATAGGAAATTTTTACTTTTTTACTTTCACCACTTTTTAAAATAGCAGAAAACAAAGGAGATCCTTTTTCTCCAAATCTTTGAACGATATGATAATACTTTTCAATATTATCGTACTGAACCTTTATATCACCTCTAAAACATATTTTTTCTGGAGGCTTTTCAAAAAAACTTAATTCTTTTTGTTCTTTATTTTCTTGCATTCTTATTGGAGTATCAAAACTCAAAAATACTTCTTTTAAATCCCTTGAATCATTATATAAAGGAATTTCTAAATCATAAGTAACACCATAATTTGCATGTGATTGGTATGCTGTATCATCATATCGTTTTATCATTTCACCACTTTGTACTTGATTTGTTCCTTGTGTATTGTTATAAAGGTTATTTAATGTAAAAGCGATTCCTGAATTTTTTTCAGGTAACATAAGTTTATCTTCTTTAGTTACTAATCTACCGATCCATTTATTTCCTTTTGCTACTCCAGAAACTCTTCCATAAATAAAAGGTTTTCCTTTTTCAAGAACAGTATTAAGAGGTGATGGAACTTTATCTCTTTGCTCTGATAAATTACCTTTATTTAAAATCTCTAGCCAATCATGAATATCTGGTTTTGTATCCCAAAAAAAAGCTTTTTTTTCATAAAGAGCTAGATCTGCTATATATACAGGATCTGAACTTTTTAGTTTTATTAGAGTTGTTCTACCATTAATATAAGGTGGTAAAAGTGTTTTTATTGGAATAGGTAAATCTTTTAATAAAATAGTTTCATTTGGATATATTTTTATTTCTTTTTCTAAAAAATTTTTTTCTCTTAAAATATCTTGCGAAACTCTATCTCCAGGGCCTGCAAAAATTCTTCCTTCATCATTTGCTAAAAAACTATCTAGTTTTATAAAAGGAGAATCTGGCTGGCTAAGATAACTTGCTGAAGCTAATATTTTTATTCTTACTATTTTATTATTTGGATTGCTCAATAAAATACCTTCATGCAACGTTGAAAGATCATCTTTTTTTCTTTCCACAGCAATATGATGAGTAAAAATATCAAACTCACCTTCAAATAATTGATTTAGATGTGCTTTAGGATTTAATTTATTCTCAGGGCTAAAAGAAGATAAAAGAATCCCTTCATTTTTTACTATTTCTGGGCTATTGCTATTAAAAACAAGATTTTCAGTTAATTTACCTGATAAAGGGTAGGTTTTATATGGTAAAGATATTTTCTTAGGCTCTTCTTTTTTTTCTTCAGCAAAAGCTAAAAAAGAAGAAGCTGTTAAAGATAATACAAATAATGATATAGTCTTAAAATTAATTATTTTTTTCATTTTTTTAAAGTTCAAATATATTTAATTTATATTACATTAATCTAGGTTTTTAGTCTATCATTTAATATAAAAACTATACTGAAATCCTTTGTTACTGGTATTTTTATATAAAAACATTAAGTCTAAAACATAGAATTTATTGACAAAACTTGATATAATGTGAATATTTTTAAAATTATTCAACACATTTTAAAAGATAATATAGTATAATTGGAAAAGTCTAAAACTGATAATATAGTTTTTTACTTATAGAAATTTTATTGTGAATTTAAATTTAAAAATTAATAATAGTAATTTAAAATATTTCTTCGAGGGGTTTTAATGTTTAGAAGTTATAACAGAATGGATAGAAAAAAGAAAAAGAAATGTTATTTCTTGACTAATGGAATAAGAGAGATTGATTATAAAGATGTTGATTTAATCAAAAAGTTTCTATCTGACAATGGTAAAATATTACCAAGAAGATTAACTGGAACATCAACAAAGTATCAAAGAATTTTAACAAGAGCTGTGAAAAAATCAAGACATGCTGGTTTAATACCATACACAGGCGATATTTATTCAGAATAGAATATAAAAAAAGCCCTCTTTTTCAGAGGGCTTTTAAGTTTTTGTTATTTTAATAGCTGTGCTTAAAATGGAAAAAGAAAAAAAAGATCTTATAGAAGTACCTAAGAGTATCAGAGTTGAAAATGAAAGAGTAGAGCTAGTAGCTCCAGAACTTTTGTTTAAAGATTATGATTTTGAGCCAGAAGAATATTTTAATCAAGTTGAAGAATTAAATTTACCATCTCTTGAAGAGTTAATGGGGAATAGACCTGATTCTCAAATGAATGGAATGACATTAAAACCACTTGAAGAAATACTCAAAAAAAAGAGACCTGAAAAAAAAGAAATGCCTATCAGCAAAAAAATAGAAAATAAGAAGAAAAGATAATTAAATTTATTAATTATGAAAAAAGCCTCCTTTTATATTGGACTAACCGTTCAAATCTTTGTTTTTTCTATTGTAATATTTATAACTACAATATTATTATCTTCTTATATTTTTACTCAATATTCAAAAGATCTATATAAAAACCAAGTAGAAAATAAAATTAAAGATATTTCTACTATGTCTTCGTTGCAATTTGATTCGAGTGATTTGGATAAATTAAGTAATTTTGAAGATTTTAAAAAAGACGAATATGAAAAAGTAAAAAATGAAATGCTTGATTTAAAAAGCAAAATAGAATACATAAAATATGCTGTTATTATAAGAAAAATTGATGATGAAAATGCTTTTTCTATAATAGATACTTCTAAAGAACCTCAAGATATAAATAATGATGGACAAATAAGCCCAGAAACAGAAGGCATAATTCTTTTGGGTGATTCTTCAAATGATATAAAAATAAAAAATGATATGTCAATGTTTGAAGGTTTTATGAGAACTTCTGTAAGTAGCATAATACATAAAGATGAGATGGGTAGTTTTATAAGAGTTTATTCTCCTATTGGTAAATTTCATAACTATCTTCTTATTACAGATATATATAGTGATATAAAAAATGAAAAAGATGAAAATTTATTTGATATTATTCAAAATACAGGATTAATAAGCTTATTTGTAGTTATTCTTTTTTGTGCAATCTATTCTTTTATTCTTGTTTTACCAATTAAAAAACTTTTAAAAATATCTGAAAAAATAAAAAATGATGATTATAAAACAATAAATTTATCCCCTTTATATGGTGAAATGTCAAAACTAGGTGATTATATAAACTATTTTTCAGATAAAATAAAAAATTTAAAAGAAAAAGAAGAAGAAACAAATATAATAATATCTAAAAAAAAGAAAATAATAGAAACTACCAACAAACAATTGCAACAAAAAAATTATGATTTAAATAATACAATTATTACCTTAAATAGAATAAATAAAATAGTTGAAGAGTTAATTTCAATAAAAGATACAGATAAATTAATGGAGTCTGTTCTTTTATATATTATTGAAATATTAAATGCAGAAAAATGTTTCATAATAAAAAATGATGAAAATAAAAGCTTTTCAGTATTAGCATCACTTAATACAAAAAATATTCATGAAGAACAAGAATTAAAGTTTACTGAAATACCTTGCTTAAAAACAGTTTTTGAAACAATGAATTATACAAATATCCATGAAAAAGGAACTTTTATATCTGAAGAATTTGAAAATGCGTTAGTTTTTCCTTTAATAATAGAAAATGATATTAATGGTTTACTTTTTATAATGAACAAAAAAAGTGATAAAGAAGAAAAAATACATTTTACTGAAACAGATGAATCAACAGTAAGAACATTAAGTAAATTAGTTTCCGCTGTTTGGGAGAGTATAACCCTTTTTGAAATGGCAACTGTTGATAGTATGAGTAAATTATATGTAAGAAGGTACTTTGAGAAGAGTTTAGAAGAAGAATTAAAATATGCTAATAAAGAAAATTATGATCTTCACTTAATTATGATGGATATTGATAATCTACAAAAATATAATAATAAATATGGTAGAGCTAATGGCGATAAAATAATAGAAAAAGTAGCTGAGATAATAAAATTTGAAGTTGGTTCAGATATTCTTACAGGAAGATATGGTGGAGATAAATTTGTAAGCTTAGTTTCTAATAATGATATAGAATTTACGCTAAACTTAGCTGAAAAAATAAGAGATAAGGTTTCTAATAGTAAAATAAATATTGATGAAGAAAATACAGATAATTTTACGATAAGTATAGGAATTGCATCTTTTACTAAAAATTCAAAAACAGCAGAGCAATTACTCAGAGATTCTGAAATAGCTTTATATAAATCTAAACAAGATGGAAAAAATAAAGTTAAGGTTTTTTAATACTTAGAGGATCAAAAATGAGAGTGTAAAATAACACCCTCAATTTTTTTCATACTTTTACTTCCTTTTACTTAATAATTTTTCTTCTGCTATAAAATTTAAATCTGCTCCAGGTGAAATTACCCCTATATTCTTAAATAATTCTTTATTGTTAAAATATACTTCCATTAAAAAAGTAAGTAATTTTACAGCTCTAACAGATGAAAACCTTACTTTAGTAATTCCTTCAGATTTTTCAGCAAAAGAATTATATTTTTTTAAATAATTTTTTATTTCTTTTATATTAGCTTTATTCAAAATTTCATCATCAATAAAAATTTCAAAATATTCATATTCATCAGGATATCCCTTATCTCCAATTCTTTTTTCGTATTTTTTTATTTTATATATTTCTAAAAATTTATTTAAATCACATTCATTTTTAAAAACAACCTCAAACTTATTATTCATAAACTGTAGTCTATATTTAGAGTCTTTTTTTTCTCCATATTCAGTTATATATGAATCAAAAAAATCAATTCCAGAGAACTTATTTATCTTGTCATAATCATAATCTCCATCTAAATCAGAAAAATCCTTGATAAAATCAAAATTTAAATTAGAAAAATCAATAACTTTATTTTTTCCTGCTAATGATACATAACTTTCTAAAAAATATCCTGTATCAAGTATTAAAGTTATATCAGGACTTATATAATTTTTTTTAGGTTCTTTTAATAGTTGCCTAAAAAAAGAAGAGATAGTATATTCATTTAGATTTTCTATATTAAATTCATTACATATAGGTTTTTGTATTGGATTAGCTTGAGATGTATTAGATGTATTTACATCATTATTTTTATTAACTATAGGAATTGTACAAGAAAAAAGAGCAACCAATATTGTTATAATTATTTTTTTCATCTTTTTATCCTTATTTTAAAATAATAATTTTTTTAATTTAATGTTGGAACTGGAATGTTTGATGCTCTATAAATAGGAATTTCTAGTGTTTTATATAAAATATTCTTTTGAGTAGTTAGTTTTATAAATAAAAGAAATAATTTCAATGAATTTGTAGATGAA
>JBBTGK010000337.1:0-9203 GCA_038060635.1 Cyanobacteriota bacterium
TTATTGGTTGTTCTTTTTTATCTTCGGTTTTATTTATTATAACTTGTTGAGGAACTCTACCCATAGATTCTTCCATTTTTAACATAACCTTATAAAGAGCTGCAGCAGCCTCATAACGGCTGAATGTTCTTGAGCCTCTAAAAGTACCGTCAGGGAAACCACCTAAAACTTCATATTTATCAACCAATTCTTTAATTTCTTTATACGCCCAGTGATCTGCTCTCAAATCAGTAAAATCTTCTGTTTTTGCATAAGAAGAAGAAGTAAAAATAGGCGATGATATTATAGAAACGCCAAGTATTGCTGATAGTATAATTTTACGGGATTTATATTGTTTCATAGTTTCTTCCTTAAAACTATAATGCTAAAAAGATATCAAAAGAATAAACGATTGAGATCATTGATGAATTTTAACCGACATTTAAAAGGGTTGCAATAAGACTATATATATTTTTTCTTATAAGTTATTTTTTATGATGAATATTTAGCATTTTTAATAAATTGATAAGTTAATTTTTCCTACTGCAAACCATCTTTTACATAAATTTCACCAGAATAAGTAAGAGTATATTTTTCAATAGGTTCACAATTGGCTATTTTTTCAATAAAACCACTATGGATACTTTTATTTACATAAGTAGTTATATCTTCTATATTTAAAATTTTATATAAATCAATTTCAGTAAAAGATTGGTATTTTTCATATCTTTCAAGATAATAAGCGGCTACAACTACTTTATCCATATTAGTTTCAGGATTTTTTAATTTAAAAAAATCATCAAAAGAAATATTTTTAATTACACTTATTTGATGATTTTTAGAATTATTATAATTATTTTCTAAGTTATCTAAATTTTTAGAGTCATTATCTTTTAAAGTTAAAAAATAAGTTTTCCATTCTTTTATTTGCTGTTCTACAAAATCTCTTTCTCCAGAGAATTCTAATTCAACATCATTTTTTTTAAATTTAAATTTATTTTCCATTTTTTAGTAATTAATATTCTAAAATCTCTACTCTTTCTTTGTGTTCTTCTAAACTTATTGTTTTATATGCATTATTTCCTATATAACTAGCAGAAATATAAAAATCTTTTATTTCTAATAATAATGGAATTTTAGCTAAAAAAGTATCTTCATTTTCTAAAAAAAATATATTAGGATAACCATTAACTCCAAAAACCTTTGCTAGATTTTTTTTTGCAATTTTTTTATCTTTAAAAATAATTTCTTCTTCAGACTCAGCATTTACTTTTACAGATACAAATTTTTCATTTAGATATTTAGATAATTTATCATCAAAATAAACTTCAGTATTAAGTTTTTTACAATATTGACACCAATCAACATAAAAACTAACCATTACATATTTTTTTTCTTCTTTAGCTTTTTTAAAAACAGAATTAAAATCAACCCAATTAACTTTTTCTGGTTTAAGATTTTCTTCTGTTTTTAATATTTCAGTTGATTTATTAATAGTAGTAGTTGGTTGACTACAACATAAAAATAATAAAGAAGAAATAATTAAAAAAGCTTTTTTCATAAAAATTACTCAAAAGTTATTTCTAAATATCCATCAACAAAATTAGCATCAGTTGATTCAAGATTTGCTAAAGTTCTTGGTAAAACAATATTTTTTCTAAAATTACCAATCTCTATAATAAAATCATCATTATTCTTTTTTAAAGAGAATTTTTCTTTTTCTACTAAAGGTAAATAGATTGAAAAAATATATTTGTCACCTTCTTTTCTTATTTTTTGCAATTTTTCTTTAAACATTATTTCAGAAGGATCTTTATCTCCATAAATTTCATCACCAATCATTTTTAATAGATCTAAACCAACAACTTCTGTTTCAAGCATACGATTTTTTAATATAGGAATAGGTGAAAAAGATGAATCAATTTCTTCTAAATATTTTTTTTGTAAAGTTACCCAATTTTTAAAATAAGGATCATCTGTTTCTGGAATAATTTTATTACAAACCAAAGCATCAACATTATAACCATATAAATTAAAATAACTAAAAGCTCGTTGAGATTCTTTTAAAACCATTTTTTCAGGATTTAAAACTATTCTTACAGATGTTATATCTGGATTATTTACAATTTCTTTAACTTCAGCAATTTGTTTTAAAAGTTTTTCTACAGAGGTAAAAACATTATCATCTGGTAATAACATAGTTCCTTTTATTAAAGGTCTGATAAAACCTACGGCGGTTCTTGTTACAGAAAAAAGCTTTCCTACATACCAATCAACTATATCAGGTAATGTTAATAATCGAACAGATTCTCCTGTTGGAGCACAATCAATGATTATTACATCAAATTCGCCTGATTTTGCATATTGATTTAATTGAAAAAGACTTGATAATTCTTCCATCCCTGGAGCTATAGCTAATTCATCAGCAACAATATCTTCAAAGCCTTTTGTTATTAATAAGGAAGAAAGGTATTTTTGCAATTCACCCCAATGTTCTTTTATTTCATCTAATACATTAACTTCTTGTGCCCAAAGGTTATCATCTATTTTTAGTGGGGTAGAAGAAAGTTTTATACCCAAAGAATCTGATAAACTATGAGCTGGATCTGTACTTATTACAAGTGTTCTATGTCCCATTCTTGCACATTTATATGCAGTAGATGCTGATACGGTAGTCTTTCCTACTCCACCTTTACCGGTATGAAAAAGGATTCTCATTAAAAATTACTCCAAAATTGATTTATAAAGCTTTTTATCTTAAATTTTCTAGCTTTAATACTCAAAAAATATTATGTACAAAAGGTATTTATTCCTATGTGAAATTGTAACCTAATTTTGTTAAAGTATATATTTTTATGTGATAAATATTTTTACTTACCGTTTAAGATTTCTTTTTGAATCTCCATTTTTTGAATTTCTTTCTTTTGAGCATCCATTTTAGGAATTAATTTTTCTTTTTGAAATCTTAAATTTTCTTCCATCATTTTTCTAGAATGAGCAAGCATTTGATCAAAAGATTCTAGTATTGCTTTAAAAGTTGATTCTTCTGCCTTTGATATAATATCTAAAATATTCATTTCATTTCCTGTTAGATTTTCTTTAGACATAAGAACACTTTTTGTTGTAGCATTAGAAATATTCATATCAAAAGTAATTTCAGTAGGAGCATTACCTTTTTTATATTCATTTAAGTTATTTTTATTATCAAAATTAAGTTCTATATTCTCTGTACCAGAATTATTGATTAAATTTTCTGGATTTTTATCAACAGAAACTTTTTTTTCAATACCTTCAGTTGGTACAAATTGATTTTTTAGCCCTAAATTACTAAAATCGTCCATAAAAACCTCTTAATAACATTCATTTATTATTTTAAATTATAGTATAAAAAACAATAATCTTGTTTTTTTTTTCAATTTAATCAAACCTTAACTTTTTAGAAATCTTAATATTACTTTTATTTACGATACTAAATTTAAACACTATAATGTCTAGGTGTTGTAAAAAGAAATTACAACTTAATCGATCAGGGGTTAAAAAGTTGCTCCAACTTTTGTCCGCTCCGATTGTATTGTATGTGTAGTTTTCCTTAGGAGGAAATAAAAATGTCTATATCAAAAGAATTAGTTGCAGAAGTAGTAAAAGAACATCAAGTAAATGACAAAGATACTGGTTCTACAGAAGTTCAAATTGCTTTATTAACAAAAAAAATTGAAGTTTTAACCGCTCATCTTAAAGTAAATAAAAAAGATTTTAGTGCTAGAAGAGGTCTTCTTCAACTTGTTGGAAGCAGAAGAAAATTCATGAGATATCTTAACAGAAAAGATAACATAAGCTTTGTGGCTCTTTCTAAAAAATTAAACCTCAAAAAATAAACATCCAATATTTTAAGAAAGAATAAAAACTAATGAATCAAATAAAAACGACTGAATTTAAAATAGGTAGTAATACCTACAAAATGGAAACAGGTGAATTAGCTCTCCAAGCTAATTGTGCCGTTAAAGTAACAGTAGGCGAAACTGTTGTTTTAGCAGTTGCAACAGCATCTTCATCTCCAAGAGAAGGAATTGATTTTTTCCCTCTTATGGTAGATTATGAAGAAAAAATGTACTCTATTGGTAAAATACCAGGGAGTTTTCAAAGAAGAGAAGCAAGACCTCCTGAGTCTGCAACTTTAACATCAAGACTTATTGATAGACCATTAAGACCTCTTTTCCCGGATGGTTATAGAAATGATGTTCAAGTTATAACTTACCTTTTATCTAGTGATCAATCTCATCAAGCTGATGTAGTTGCAATTAATGCAGCTTCTGCAGCTCTTTCATTATCTGATATACCTTTTCATGGTCCAATTGGTGCGGTTAGAATTGGTTTTATAAACAAAAAATGGATTATAGACCCAAGTTATGAACAACTTGAAGAAAGTGAATTAGATCTTGTTGTAGCTGGAACTGATGATGGAATATTAATGGTTGAAGCTGGTGCTAATATCCTTAACGAAGAAATGATGATTACAGCTATTGAATTAGGACATAAAGAAATAAAGAAAATAGTTGCATCAATCAATAAATTTGCTAAAGATGCAGGAAAAGAAAAACAAAAAGAAAGCATTGACTACGAGTTATTTTTACCAAATCCTAAACTTAGTGATTATGTTAGTAAAAATTGGTACGCTAAATATAATGAATCTATGCACATTAAAGATAAAGCTGAAAGAAAAGCTTCTTTTTCAAAAATAAAAGAAGAAATAGTTCAAAGTTTAGCTGCTTTACCAGAAGATGATGAAGTTAAGGTTTTATATCTTGCAAAAACAAAATACTTGCCTATGGTTATAGATCATATTCAAGAAAAAGTAATGAAAGATATGGTTCTTAATGAAAAAGTTAGAATAGATGGAAGAACAACAGATGAAGTAAGACAAATTACTACAAGTGTTGGTTTATTACCAAGAACTCATGGAAGTGGTCTTTTTACAAGAGGACAAACACAAGTTTTATCAGTTGTAACCCTTGGTTCTGCTGGAGATACTCAAAACTTAGATGAAGTTGATCCTTGTACAGAAAAAAGATACTTACATCATTACAATTTCCCTGGTTTTTCAGTAGGTGAAGTAAAACCTTCAAGATCTCCTGGAAGAAGAGAAATTGGTCATGGTAACTTAGCAAGAAGAGCTTTATTACCTGTTTTACCAGATGAAAAAGATTTTCCTTATACAATCAGAGTTGTTTCTGAAGTTTTAGCTTCTAATGGCTCAAGTTCTATGGCAAGTACTTGTGGTAGTACAATTTCTTTATTAGATGCTGGAGTTCCTCTCAAAAAAATGGTTGGAGGAGTTGCTATGGGTCTTATAAAAGGTGATGATAACTATGCAATCCTTACAGATATTTTAGGTGATGAAGATCATTTAGGAGATATGGATTTTAAAGTAACAGGTACACTCACAGGAATTACAGCCCTTCAAATGGATATAAAAATTAGAGGTATTTCATTAGAAATAATGAGAGATGCTTTGGAAAAAGCTAGAAAAGGAAGACTTCATATTTTACATAAAATGATGGAAGTAATAAGTGAGCCTAAAGCAGATCTTTCTCCTTATGCACCTAGAATTATTACCTTAAAAGTTAGCCAAGATAAAATTGGAGAGCTTATTGGGCCTGGTGGAAAAACTATTAAGAAAATAGTTGAAGAAACTGGTGTAAAAATTGATATTGAAGATGATGGTAGTGTATTTATTATCTCTAGTGATAAAGATGCTGCTGAAAAAGCTAAAAATTGGGTTATCAGACTTACAAGAGTTCCTAAAGTTGGAGAAGTTTTTAATGGAATTATTACCAGAACAACAAATTTTGGTGCTTTCGTAGAACTATATCCAGGTACTGAAGGGCTTATACATATTTCTCAACTTTCAGAAAAAAGAATCAGAAGCGTTGAAGAAATTGTAAGAGTTGGAGATCCATTCTCAGTTAAAATCAATGAAATTGATAACCAAGGTAGAGTAAACCTCGTAAGAGCTTAGTTTTATGGAAAACAAAACTGTTTTAAGTAATGGTGTAAGAATCATTACTGAAGAAATACCTCATGTTCATTCTGTAGTTTTAGGACTATGGGTTGAAACTGGTTCTAAAAATGAACAACCTGAAGTTTGGGGTATTTCTCATTTTATTGAACACATGTTATTCAAAGGTACTGAAAAGAGAAATGCAATGCAAATTGCACAAGAACTTGAAGATACTGGCGGATCTATAAATGCTTTTACAGATAAAGAAAGTACTTGTTTTTATGTAAGATGTTTAGATTCTCATTTGGATAAAGCAATTGATGTTTTGTCTGATATTTATCTAAACTCTGTTTTTGATGCTGAAGAGCTTGAAAAAGAAAAACAAGTAGTTTTAGAAGAACTTAAAATGTATGAAGATGATCCTGGCGATGTTGCTTATGAGCTTATGTTTGAAAGATTATGGGAAAACCATCCTTTAGGACATAAAATAATAGGAAAAAGAGAAACTATTTCAGCTTTTTCTAGAGATAAAATAAAAGATTATATGTCTCAAAATTATACTCCAGATAAACTAGTAGTTTCTGTTGCAGGAAATATCAAAACTGATTATGTTGTTCAAGAATTTGAAAAAAGATTATCAGTTCTTAAATCATCTAAAAGAGATTACTTGGAACCTGAAATTGATTTTAAAAATCACCAAATTTCAAAATATAAAGATGTTGAGCAACTTCATCTTTGTTTTTCTTCTTATGGCCCTGCTATTAATGATAAAGATAGGTTCGCTTATGCCATTGTTGATAGTATGCTTGGAGGAGGAATGAGTTCTAAACTTTTTCAAGAAGTAAGAGAAAAAAGAGGACTAGCATATTCAGTTAGTTCTTTTGAGCTTTTATATAAAAAAGGTGGCGTTTTTGGTGTTTATGCAGGTATAAGCCCTGAAAACTTTAAAGATGCCTCTAAATATATTCTTTTTGAACTTGATAAACTAAAAGATGGTGCTTTTTCTGAAAGTGATGTTAGCAGAGCAAAAGAACACCTAAAAGGTAGTCTTCTGTTAAGTTATGAATCTGTAAAAAATAGAATGAGTAAACTAGCTAGAAATGAAATTTATTTTAATAGATCTATTTCAACTCAAGAAATAATTTCTGAAATTGAAAAAGTAGATTATAATCAAATTATGAAAATATCTAAAAAATCATTTGATAGAAATAATATTTCCCTTGTTGCAGTTGGTCCTATTAATGAGATTCCTTTTGACATAAAAACTCTTTTTTAATATTTTCTCAAGATTTTTTTGCTTGATAAAAAAAATTTAATTAAAAAAACTAACTATGAAAATTAGTAAAGTAAGTAAAATTTCTCTTCTAAATGGAATAGTTTTAGTTTTTTTAACTCTTTTAGAGTTTTTAGATATTCTAAAATATAATTTAATATTTTCTTACAATACTCATAAAATACTTCATATTACTGGCGTAGTTTTATTCATGGGTAATATGATTGTTGGTCCCTTTTGGTTTTTATTCGCATACTATTCTAAAGATAAATCTATTTTAAGGTTTGCTAATAAAGTATTACAATTAACTGATATTTGTTTCACGATTCCAGGAATATTTATTACCATAATAAATGGATTATGCTTGGCATCTGTTTTTGGTGGAACTAAAAATCAACCTTGGCTTTTTTATTCAATAATTTTACTTTTTATAATGTCAGGTTTATCAATTCCTCTTATATATATTCAAGAAAAATTATATAATGTAATTGAAAATGAATCCGCTAATGAAGAAAAAATTAATAAATGGCTAGTTATTTGGGGTATTATAGGAACAATTGTTACTATACCAGCAACAATAATTTTTTATTTAATGATTACTAAAAATATATAATATGCAAGTTAATTTTTAGATACTTGAAACAATCTTATACAAAAATTTAATAAAAATCTTAGATATATTTACTTATGAAATATGCTAAAATCCACTTGTTTATTAGTTTTAAGATTATTAAAGTTTTTGGTGAATAAAAACTATGCCTTATAAAAGTTTTAGTATGCATGAATTATCAGAAAAATTCGGGGTATCTAATAAAAGAGCTTTGATTTTTAATAACATATCTACTGTAAAAATAAGTCAAAGATTGCAAGATAATATTGATGATTCAAGTTTGTTTAGTTTAACAAGCGAAAAAGCTAAATCAGAAGCTATTATTTTTCCTATTATGTCAGAGATAAAAAGAAATAACAAAGATAAAATATCTATTTTTTCTGGAGAAAGATTAGATGTTGATGAAAAAATGGGATTAAATGGAGAATGTGATTTTATAATAAGTAAAAATTCTAATTCTTTTGAAGTTGAATCACCTATTATAACTGTAATTGAAGCAAAAAAAGACAATTCAGATCTTGGGATTGCACAATGTTCTGCTCAAATGATAGGTAGTAAATTTTTTAATGAAAAAAGAAATCATCCTATTGTTCCCTTATATGGCTGTGTAACTAATGCTGATAATTGGCAATTTTTAATGTTAAAAGATAACATAATAACTATAGATATAAAAAAATACTATCTTAATAAATTAGATGAACTTTTAGGCGTTTTTCAGTTTATTATTGAAAGTTATAGTTATGATTTAGTATAAATTAAAATTAGTATGAATGAATATAGAAAAAAAGTAGAAGATCTAGAAATAAACCTAAATAGCATAATAAAGGGTAAAAAAGATGTAATTAATCTTATAATAAATACAATATTAGCAAAAGGTCATATTTTATTAGAAGATATTCCAGGAGTTGGAAAAACAACACTTGCTAAAGCAATAGCAAAATCTATTAATGCAAAGTTTAGTAGAGTTCAATTTACACCAGATCTTTTACCTTCAGATATTTTAGGTTCTGCAATATATAACCCAAAAGAAGGTTCTTTTGAATTTAAAAAAGGAGCGGTTTTTTGTAATATTTTATTAGCCGATGAGATAAATAGAGCATCACCAAGAACTCAATCTGGTTTATTAGAATCAATGAGTGAATCACAAGTAACAGTTGAAGGTCTTTCATATCCATTACCATCACCTTTTTTTGTAATAGCAACACAAAACCCTGTAGATTTCCATGGTACTTATCCATTACCAGAAGCTCAGATGGATAGATTTGCAATTCAATTAAGTATTGGTTATCCATCAAATGAAGAAGAAATTAATATATTATATTCTCAAGAAAAAAATCATCCTT
>JBBTGK010000338.1:0-8518 GCA_038060635.1 Cyanobacteriota bacterium
AAAAAATAAAAAAAATGAAGCTGATATTAAAGAAAAAGCCTTACCACCCTTAAACCTATGCATCTCTGTAATCAAGAACATATACATACTCATGAATGTGCGCCTGAAATGGATTATTTATAGTAATGCTTCTTAACATTAAAATAAAAAAATTTAATTCACCCCCTTTTAATATCGATTGAAATATGGTTAAATATATTTAATTTTAGAATTATCCAAAATGGAGGGTTTTTAATGCAATTAAGTAAAAAAGCTTTTACGATTTTGTCTGCTGTATTAGCTTTTGGTTTATTACCAATTCAAGGTTCTTTTGCAGCATCTTCGGTTTATGTTAATGAAGACAGTGGTTCTGTTGGCGTAGGTGCTTCAAAAGCATCTGTTGACGACGCAGCAGATGCAGCTGCATCTGAATGCGGAAGTGACTGTGATGAGCTTGATGCTAGTTCAGATAAAGGATTTGGTGCTGTTGCATCTGGTAAAGATGAAGATGGAGCAACAGTTTTTGGTACAGCGTTTGGTCTTGAATCAAAAGAAGATGCAGAAGCTGAAGCTCTTGATGCTTGTTCAGAAGCAGGTGCAGAATCACCAGCAATTGTAAAATCTTGGGAAGACACCGCTGGTGGAGAAGAAGAAGATACTGAAGAATCAGATGAAGATGAAGAATAAAATCAATTCTTACAAAAATTCATGATAAAAATATTTTATGATATATCCAATTGGAGGGTGTGTTAATGTTATTAAATAAAAAAGAATTTACAATCTTTTTTTCTGTGTTGGTTGTAAGTTTATTCTCTGTTCAAAGTGCTTTTGCGGCAACATCTCTTTTTGTTTGTCCTAAAAATGGTGCTTATGCTTTTTCTAATGCAAAAGATATGGCTTCAGCTAAAGCTAAAGCTGGGAAACTTTGTTTAAAATTTTCAAAAGGAAAACCTTGTAAAGAAGTTTTTAAATCAGAAAAAAAAGGATTTGGAAGTATTGCAATAGGTAAAAGTGCTGATAAAAAGAAAAGAATTGTAAGAGTTGCTGCTGGTTTTGCTACTAAGAAAGAAGCTTATGCAGCTGCTAAAGCGGCTTTTGCTAAAGCTGGTGGTGTTAAACCAAAAACAAAAACTTGGAAATCTAAGTTCGGAGCTTAAAAATTAGACATATTAAAAGGCTTACTAGAAATAGTGAGTCTTTTTTTATTGTATTATTAATAAATTACAGAATAATGGGATTTATTTTATTTATAAAAAATATTTTTTATGAAACAATGTAATTGCAGGGGTTTTATTCATCAAACAGTCTTTTTTCTAATTTAATTTTATAAAAAAAAATCATAAAAGTAAAAGAAAAAAGCTTAACAAATGAAAAATTACGTGAAACAGATCACGTAACTCAAACCCAGTATTTACGGTAAATGTTTAATAATTACTTAATATATTTAATAAACTATTAATGTTTTTTGTCTCAATAAAAAATAGTCAAATTAAAAAGGAGTTTTTAGAGATGAAAAAATTTAGATTAATTCTTTTATTTTTCTGATGAAAATACTATTTATAAAATCAATATTTAAAAGAAGTGAAAATGAATAAATTAAAATTAATCAGTTTCTTTTCTAACTCTTAAAATAGATAACAGAAATGCCTTCTCCGCCTTCAAAGTATTCTCCTGCTCTAAAATTACTTATCGAAGGAATATCTCTTAGCATAGATCTAACTGCATCTCTTAAAATACCAGAGCCTTTTCCATGAATAATATACACAGGGCTAAAACCTGTTAATGATGATGCATCTAAAAACTTTTCAGCTTTTTCTAAAGCTTCTTCTACAAATAAACCTCTTAAATCACATTCATTAAAAGCATTTCTAAATTGAGTTTCATTAGAAGATTTTTTATTATTTTGAGGAGAATTATCCAAACTTAATGTAGTTAAATTACCTTTATTTTTTAAGCCTTTTATTTGTAATTTTTGCTCTTTTCCTTCAGGTTTCTTTAATTCATCTATATTTACAGTTAATTTTAAAATTCCTGCTTGAACTTCAAATTTTTCTTCATCTTTAGTTTTTTTGATAACCTGAACAATTTGTCTTAATTTCTCTAAATAAAAATAATCACCAACATTTACAATTATTTTAGGAACTTTAGGTCTATTCATTTCTAGTTCTTTTTTATAATCACCAGTAACTTTATTTGAAAGTTCTTCTACTTTTTTACGAGCTTTTTCTGCATTTTGAGAAGTTTTACCTGTTTGCAATTCTCTAACTACATCTTTTATTTCTTCTAAAGATTTTTTTATTTCTTTATCAAAATCTTCATAAACTTGTTCTTTTATTCTTTTTCTTCTATGTTCCAAATCTTCAATATCTTTGCTAAATTTATCTTCTTTTATTTTTAAAGATATTGTTAAATCCTCAAAGTTTTTTCTTTCTTCAGCTAAATTTTTATATTCTAATTCTAATTTTTCGATAGAAAGATTTACATCTTGGCTTTTATTACTATTTATAATTTCTCTTGATCTTTCAGTAATTTCATCATCCAAACCTAATTTTTTTGCAATATGAATTGCATTACTTTTACCAGGAACACCTATCATTAATTTATAGGTTGGAGAAAGAGATTCAGAATCAAATTCTACAGACGCATTTGAAATACCAGTATATTTATAAGCTAAAGTTTTTAATTCTCCATAATGAGTTGTTACTAAAATCTTAGCACCTTTTTTTCTTAAATTTTCTATTACAGATTGAGCTATAGCGGCTCCTTCTGTTGGATCTGTACCAGTTCCTATTTCATCTAATAAAACTAAAGTTTTTTCATTGGTATTGTCTAATATCTTTTTTATATTAGTTAAATGAGATGAAAAAGTTGATAAATTTTGCTCTATACTTTGTTCATCACCTATATCTGCTAAAACATTTTCAAAAAAAGCAATATCAGATTCTGTTTTAGTTGGTAAATATAACCCTATTTTTGCCATTAAAGCACATAAACCAAGTGTTTTTAATGCAACTGTTTTACCACCAGTATTTGAACCTGTTATTATCATAGTATCAAATATTTTTCCTAAAATAATATCAATAGGAATAACATTATCATAACCTTTTTGAGATACTAATAAAGGATGTTTTACTTTGTGTAGGTCTGTAAATCCTTTATTATTTATAAAAGGTTTTTTTGCATTTATAGATATACAATATTCAGCTTTTGCAATTATAGAATCTATTTCAGACATTTTTGATACTATTTCATAAAAAAGCTCTAAATTAGGAATTATTTTTAAACCTAAATTAAAAAGTATTTTTTGTATTTCAGTTAACTCTTCAGATAATTTTTTTGATAATTTATTATTTTCATCAATAATTGCCATTGGCTCTAAATAAACAGTCAAACCACTTTGAGATTGATCTTGAATTATACCTTTTATAGTACTTTGAGATTCGGCTTTTACGGAAATAACATATCTTCCATTTCTTATGGTTATTATTTGATCTTGAATAGCACCTTTATATCTAGGCTCTTGGATCAATCTTAATAAGCGTTCTTTTATATTTTGTTGAGTTTCTCTAATTGAACTTCTTATTCTTCCCAATTCAACACTAGCAGAATCTAAAACAGTTCCATCAGAAGAAAAAGATCTTTCAATTTCAATTTCTAAATTATGATTTGTATAAAGAGGGAAAACAATATCATATATTTCATCCCCTTCTTTTAATTTAGCTTCTATAAATTTTTTAAGGTTTCTAACACTTCTTAATGTAGAAGATATTTCTAAAAAAGAAGTTCCTTGAATTGTAATTCCTTTTTCTAATTCAGAAAGATGTTTTTTTATGTTTCTAAAACCACCTATATCTATTTTACCTTCTTCATTTATTAGATTTAGAGCTTCTGTTACTTGTTTTTGTAATTTTTCAGCTTCTTCTGTATTTTTTGCAAAAGGCAAATTTAAGCAATATTCTTTACCAAGTTCAGAATTTGCTTTTCTTGATATTTCTAGTAAAACAGAATTCCAATCTAATTGTTCTGTGCTATTAAGTTCAAAGTTCATTTTTTTTATTCGTATCTAGATATAAAATCAGAAAGCCAACTATCAGCTTCCTCTATAGAATTAAAATATTCAGATTCCCAAGAATCTTTATCTGAAATTGAAGAAAAAAACTTAATAAAATATACTTTCTTTCCACCGCCACCAAATCCAAAAGTTTTTTCACCAACTTTTGCTTCTAAGATCTCGGTTTTATATATATAATCAAGGTTATACCTTGTTGTCTCATCAATTTTTAAAAATTTAGGCATAATTAAACATAATAAATCATATAATAACTAATAATTATATCTTGATTTAATAATAAAATTATAAAAATTAATAATTATATAATCAAAAAAACTGTATATCTTTATTTTGGGCTTTACTAAGATTAAGATTAAAAATTAATTATAATCTTTAACTATCAAATTCCATTGTAAATATTTATCTTTTTGAAAAAACATGATTTTTGTATTTTTTTTTGAAATAGAAAATTTTCTTATATCAATTGTATTTTTAATAATATCTAATTTTTTTGATTCAATATTAACTTTATACAATCTTGTTTGAAAAATATCTTTTTCATTATAAAAACCTCCAATAAAAAAGATATTTTTAGAATTTTTAGTAAATAAGGATTTATCAATAACATTTACAATTAAAGGATTACCATTAATCTCTCCACCTGATATTGTTTTTACAAAACAGCATGTCATTTTTTTATCAGAAATATCTAATATTTCTAATGACGAAATTCCAACTGTATTTAAAAAAACAAGTAATTTATTATCACTTGATAAAGAAATATAATCAATTCTTCTATCACTTGATGAGTTTTTTAATTCATAAATAACTACTAATTTTTTTGTTATAACATTTGTTTTATAAATTACAGGGTAAAAAGGTTTTTTATCAGAATTCAATACATAATAAATATTTCTATCTTTTTCATCTATAAAAATAGATTTGCCTATGTAAAAAGCTTGTTTATTAAATTTGATAAAAGAAGTTTTTTCATTTTTATTAAGATTAAAAATACCTATTTCATTTGATGAAATAAAATATATTTCATTAGTTTTATTTGAAAAATAATAATCTGATACATTAGCTATTGAGTTTAAAATTTTCTTTTGATCTGTTGAATAAATATTTAAAATATAATCATCTTTATTTTTTGATATAAATACAACTTTATTTTTTGTAAGAAAACTTGGCTTATAAAAAAAATTTTCTTTTGAATTAATTAATAAATTAGATTTTTCTAATTTTGAATTAAGTATCTTTATTGTTTGTCCATCAGAAAAAATAATATTATCATTATCATCCCAATCAGACATTTCATAAAAATTGAAATCATCTTTTTTAAGAACTTTTTCTAAATTTACAGTTTCTTCGTAATCTTTTAAACTATAAGCATTTAGAGAAATTAAAAAAAATAATATTTGAAATAAAATTATAAAATAAAAGTTACTTATTTTAAAAAACACAAATATAACCATCAAGTTCTTTTTCATTTTTTTAAGAAGAAAGTAATAAAAGCTAATTTTTTTAATACATTTAGAGAACTTAATTTCATATAAAATTTCTTTTTACATATTTATAAAATTATAACAAACATTGATCTCATAATTGAAGTAATAATATTTTTTTAATTTGACTTACTAATTTTTTTAATCTAAAATTGACATCAATAAAGGTTAATTTTAAAGGTATATAAAATGGCTAATAAGTTTCAAGGTGTTGATTATTACTTACTAGATGATTGCTTGTCAGATGAAGAAAAAATGATAAGAAATACAGTAAGAGATTTTGTTGAAGATAAGTTTTTACCCCTAATAGAAGAAGCATATATGGAAGGAAAATTTCCTCTTGAGCTTATACCTCAATTAGGTGATTTAGGAATATTAGGCCCAACTATTCAAGGTTATGATTGTGCTGGATTAAACAGTATGGCTTATGGTCTTATATGTCAAGAACTAGAAAGAGGTGATAGTGGTTTAAGAAGTTTTGCTTCAGTTCAATCTTCATTAGTAATGTATCCAATTTATACATTTGGTTCTGAAGAACAAAAAGAAAAATGGTTACCAAAACTTGCAAAAGGAAGTGCTATAGGTTGTTTTGGTCTTACTGAGCCTGATTTTGGTTCTAACCCATCAGGATTAATAACAAGAGCAGTTAAAAAAGGTGATAATTACATTATAAATGGTGCTAAAATGTGGATCACCAATGGAACTATTGCCGATGTTGCAGTTGTTTGGGCAAAAACAGAAGATGATGTAATTACAGGGTTTTTATTAGAAAAAGGAATGGAAGGTTTTACTGCACCAGAAATAAAAAATAAACATTCTCTAAGATCTTCAATTACTTCAGAATTAATTTTTCAAGATGTAAAAGTTCCTATAGAAAATATGTTACCTAATTCAAAAGGAATAAAACATGCTCTTATGTGTCTAAATCAAGCTAGATATGGAATAACATGGGGTGTTATTGGAGCCGCAATGTCATCTTATGAAACTGCTTTGAATTATGCAAAAACTAGAATTCAATTTGATAAACCAATAGCATCTTTTCAAATGGTTCAAGATAAACTAGTTTGGATGCTCAATGAGATAACAAAAGCTCAATTATTATCATTTAGATTAGCTCAATTAAAAGATCAAGGTAAATTACTTCCTCAACATGTTTCTTTAGCAAAAATGAACAATGTAAAAATGGCAAGAGAAGTTTGTATGAAAGCAAGAGAAATTTTAGGTGCAAATGGAATTGCATCAGAATATCCTATAATGAGACACATGAATAATATAGAGTCTGTTTTTACTTATGAAGGAACTCATGACATTCATATACTTACTGTTGGTAAAGATATAACAGGAATAAATGCTTTTTTCTAAATAAAATTTTTAATACCTTGAAGCTTTGCTTTGAGGTTAAACAAAATGAATTAATTATTACTTACAAAAAAAAGTATTCTTTCTTTTAACATATCTGGTTTAAAAGGTTTAGTTATATAATCATTAAATCCAGAAGTGAGACATTTTTCTTTTTCTTGAGACATAGAATTAGCTGTAAGAGCAACTATTGGGATATGATTATCAGTTTTTCTTATTTCTTGAGTTGCTGTAAAACCATCCATTTCAGGCATTTGTAAATCCATTAATATAATATCAAATTTATTATTATTATATTTTTCTAGAGCAATTATTCCATTTTCTGCTACTTGATAACTCATTTTCCATTTATCAAAAAACTTAGTTGTAACCATAACATTAATTTTGTTATCCTCTACAAGTAACATTTTTATTTTTGACATATCTGAGTTTTCTTCTTTTGTTTCATTATTAATTAATTTATTAGATTTTTTTAAATTTAAGTAAAAATAAAATTTTGATCCTATTCCAATATCACTGTCTATTTCTATTTTACTATTCATAATTTCAATTAAGTTTTTAGTTATTGCTAATCCTAAACCAGAACCACCATAATTTCTAGTTATAGTAAGATTTTCTTGTGTAAATTTTTCAAAAATAAGAGCTTGTTTTTCTTTTGCAATTCCAATACCGTTATCTTTTACTTCAAAATATATTTTACTACTATTATTATCAATATTATCTTCAATAAAAACTACTTTTATTGTTATACTACCATTTTTTGTGAATTTAATCGCATTAGAAATTATATTAACAATTATTTGAGTTAATCTTAATGGATCCCCTAAAAACTTAAAAGTATTAAAATTCTCAAAAACAAAATTTAATTCATTATTAGATTCTTTTGCTTTTACTTTATGAACAACTACAATAGACTCAATAAGATTTTTTAAATCAAAATCAATTTCTTCTAGCTTTATTTCTCCAGATTCTATTTTACTAAAATCTAAAATATCAGAAACTAAGGCTAAAAGATTTTCAGAAGAGTATTTCAAGGTTTTTAATAATTGCTCATCTTTATTTTCAAGATTTTGATTTAATAGATGTGAAATTGAAATTATTGCATTAAGAGGAGTTCTTATTTCATGGCTCATCACTGATAAAAAATCTTTTTTTGCATTATTTGCATGTTCTGCTTTTTCTTTTTCTTCTCTAGTTTTTTGTTCTGAGATAATTAAGTCTTTATTTTTTAAATCAATATCATGTAAGAGTTTTTCATAAGTTGATTTGAAAAAATTTATTGTTACTGAAATAAGAAATGATACCATAGCAAAAGAGCCTATTAAATCGAATTCTTTGGCTTCAATGCTTGGATATGGTGTTATCAAATCAGGGAATTGTTTTTCAACATAATAAAACATAAATAATAAATTGAGTATAAAAAAAATGTATGATAAAATTTGTCCTTTTATTTCTCTTTTTAAAACTAAATTTGTTAATAAAAAAATAATAATAAAAGCGTAAGTTATAGAGCTATCTAATCCAGCATTAAGAATATAAAAAAAATCTAAAAGAATTATGGAGCCGAGAAAAAAAGAATTTCTAACTAATCTAAACTTTTTAGGGTCTTGCGAATAATAAAAAC
>JBBTGK010000338.1:8528-17837 GCA_038060635.1 Cyanobacteriota bacterium
AAAACAAGCATAGAAAAATAATCCTGAAATTAGGCAAATTAAACATATTAGCCAACCAAGACCAGATAAGGCATTTACTATTAAACCTAAAAAAGATATTATAGATGTATAAAAAGAAGCATGTCTAAAAAATCTCTTTTCAAGATCTTTTTCCTCTGATAATCTATCAAAAAAGTTTTTTAACAAAATAATTAAAACAGAAATAAAAAATTATTCTTTGTCATTATAACAATATTTTTATATAAAATACTAAATTCATGAATTTTATATAAAATATTTTTTTTATTCATTTTTTTTACTTTTACTTTAAAATATTAGACCCTTTTTAAACATAATAAAGAAATAACTAAATCTCAAGTTCAAAATAATTTTTACTTTTTTTCTTATACCTCTAAATAATACCCATAAACCTAAATATTATTTTACTAATACTAGGTTTATATTTTTTTTAATTACATAATTTTTTCTAAGGCATATTTCTTATCCTCTCCTTCACCACCAAAGTTAATATTACCCACTGGTTTTAAAGATATTAAGTAAAGGTTACTATCTACAATATAATTTCTTAATACACTTTTGTAACCAATTTTTGAAATATATAACTCTATTTCAGTATTATCTAAAATACTTCTAAAAACATATCTACCATTATCATCAGAAGTAATATTTTTTTCAGACATATCTTGTAAAAATCTACTACTAATAATTTTTATTTTTATGTTTGCATTAGGAATTATATTATTGTTATTATCATATATAATTCCATTTATTGGATATCTTCCAATTAATTGTCCTGTAGAACCAATATTTTCATTTTCTAAAGCATATTTATTACCATTGCCTTCTCCACCAAAATTAATATTCATTTCTTCAGGTATTCCTTTTAAATATCTTTTATCATTAATATTTTCTATTCTTGTAATTGTTTTATATCCAACTTTAGAAGCTATTATTTCTAAATCAGTATTTTCAGGAATTCCTTTAAAATAATAAGCTCCTTCTGAGTCTGTTATAAATTCTGTAGCAAAATCACCTTTTTTATCCTGATTATTTAAAAATTTTATACTAATATTAACACCAGATAAAAGCATTTTATTTTTATCATATACAAAACCCATAACTGTAAACCTTTGAGTTATATTATAGCCAGTATTTCCTTTAACATCATCAGTATTCTTAATTATCTTTATTTCTTCAATATTCTTTTTCTGATCAAGAAAAGAACATGAAAAAATACTAAAAATAAGTACAAAAATCATAAATATTTTTTGTTTTTTTAATAAAGCCATGACATTCCACCAAACCAACCACTTGTACTAGGACCAACTGTATTATAGTAAGGAGTCATACTACCTGTTGATGTATCATATCTTGTTAAAACACCATAATTTCTTCCTACATTAAATTTACCATAATTATATACTTGATAACCAATTGAACCATTACCACCAGCATTATTACTTGTAAAGAAATTTAATGTTGTTCCTGACGATAAAGGGTTAGAAAAACCCCAGAAAGATTCATCAAAGTAATTTTCTGAAGCATATCTTGCATTCCAATCTCCATTTGTTGTAGCCCAAGTAAAATCATCTGAATTAAAAATTCTAACTAAGTTTGGATAATTAGAATTATTTACTACACTTAAAGCTGACCAAGCATTCATATCTCTCATTTCTGCATAAAGATTAATATTATCATTTGTATTTGCTAAACCTCTACCTAAGAATTTTTTTGTATTTAATGCTGGTGGTGGATAATTTGAAGGTTGGCTGTTTGATGGTAATGAAGAAACACCAAGAGTTGCACTATAAGCAATTACATCTCTTAATTCTTGAGGTGTATAACTAACTCCTTTTTTTACAGCTAGTTTTTTAAGCATTCCTAAAACACCTGAAACCTCTGCTGCTGCTGGAGATGTACCATTATTTAAATTAGTTAAGTTTAGGCTATTTGTACTTACTCTCCACGTTGGTGCATATATTTCTCCTCCCTGCGAAGCTAACGTAACTGATTGACCATAATTACTTCCCTCTGTTGTACTAGAATTCCAGATTTTACCATCATAGCTACTTGATCCACCAACTATAACCGCACCATAATCACTAGGACTTGTATAAGTATCTAAATTAGTTTTATCATTTCCAGCACTTATTACAACAGATTTACCTTGCCCTATTGCATATTGAATTGCTGAATTAACTACAGAATCATACGATATTGGTCTTGATGGATTTGAAATCTCTAAACTTGCATTTATAACATCAACATTAGGATTTCCCCACCAACCATTCATACTACCTGCATTAATTATTCCTGCAGCCATTGAAGCTGTTGATAGATAATATTTATCATTAATTGAATCATATCCAAGATCTATTTTTACAGGATAAATTCTTGCATTTGGTATAACACCACAAAAAGCAACTCCATTATTTTTAGGACTGGCTATTATATTCGCCATTGATGTTCCATGTGAATCTGATAAAGTTGGGTTATTTATATTATATTGTGTATGTTGAGATGTATTTGTATCTATAAAAGCTCCATTAACTCCATAATGAGATCCTGTAAAATAAGTTGGCGAATCTGCATCAGCTCCTTTATAAAATCCATTATCAACTACTGCTATTATTGGTAAATCAGATTGAGCTACATTTGATATATCAGATACATTTCCAAAATTTTGTCTATAAATATCCCATGCTTGAAATATTTTATGATGATTAAACCATGACCAATATACGTTTTCTGAAAGACTTGCAAAAAATGGATCATTTGAAGGAGATGGAACATTTTTGTGTATATCATAAATACTTTGTCTTGATATAAAATTTGGTGCTGGTGTACTTGATGTTGTACCTATTGGTGTTGGATATGCTGTTTCAACATAAGGTAATTTTCTTAATTCTTCAGATATTTTTATTGTATCTGAATCTTCAGGAAATTCATAAAAATGTATAGAGCTTAGTTCTGGAAAATCTATTTTAAATTTATCTGATAAATCCATTTGCACTTTTTTAAGATTTACCAAATCAGCATTTTCTGGTAGTAAACTTGTTGTACTTTTTATTTTATAACCATTAAGTTTAATATTAATTTCATCTGTAATATTTTTGTCATTAGAAGACATCTCTGTTGATTTTTTTATTGTTCTTATTTTGTAAGAGTTTTTATATATTACTGAAATAAGTCCTTTTGCAATACTATCTAAACTTTTGGGGTAATTAAGATAATCCTTATTGAATTCAATTTTTTCATCCGATTTCAAATTTTTAATACTATTAATAGAAATTTGGGATGATTGCGGTGGATTAGGTAATGGCAAATTTTTATCTAATGGGCTACTTGAACTCAATGGAAGTGGTGTTTCTAAAGATTTTATTTTATAGCCTGAATCTTGTATATTTTGAGATGAACAAGAAACCAGAATAACAGAAATAAAAATAGGTAATTTACTTTTCAACATTTTTCCTCCTTGGAAAAATAAAATATTTTAAATGATTTAGTATCTATTACATATATTGAACAATTATATTAATTATCACTTAAAATATGTAACCTAAAACTTCAAATCTAATTCAAGTTTTTTTGAATCAGATTTGAAATATTAACAAAGGAATTTTTTTACAACCTCATCTAAAGAAAGCTCTTGATTATACAATTTGCGAATCATAGAAATTTGTATAAAAGTCATTTCATCCAAATTAACTTCATATCCTAAAGGCTCAGAACTTGCTTTATAATTAGGATTAGAAAATCTATTCAAAATTTCTTGTCCTTTAAAGCTTAAAGAAGAGTTTTTTAAATCTAAAATTTTATAAGCTAATAATATAGTCTTTTTTACTAATTCTGGAAAAAAAGCTTTTATATATGCTGTTGCTAAATTATTTGCAACCCATTCTTCATACCAAAAATCTTCAGTTAATTTCCCTGAATTATCTCTCCAATAATGAAAAAATTCATGTGCCATATATAATGGTGATTGAGTTGTCATTATCTCTTTTACAAAATATAGATCATAAATACCAAACATATTTGCTTGTAATGGTAATATTTCTTCAGCTTGTCCTTCAATGTCAGGATAAAAAATAACATTTCTTTTTGCATCATACATCCATTGCGGTAAATGTAAAGGCAATAATAGTGGTATATTAGGAGGGTTAAAATCTTTCATATTTAATGAAAATTCATTTGCCAATTTTTTAACATGTTCATGCCATTCTCCTTTTGGTTGTAAAATATATTGACTTTCATCTATAGATGAAGGCGGATAAAGAGACGACGCATGAGTATCAACTATGTGTAATAAAAATCTAATTGAAGGACTTGAATTATTTAAAGAAGCCATTTCTTTATGTACAGATATTCTAAGTTCTTCAATAACTTCAGCGCATTTTTGAATAGAACCTGATTTATAGAGTAATTCTTGAATATTACCAAGCGAAGATGGTAAGTTTTTAATAAAATTTTCATATAACTCTATTTCTTTATTTGTTGCAATACCCTTAAAACATGCAATTGGAAAAGTCATCTTATTAGCAGTAAGATCTGGACTAATTTTTTTACCAAAAATATCTCTAACATCATCAATTATTTGAATGATCTTAGTAAAATTTTTTATACTATTTGAATATTTACTTATTTCATTTTCATTACAACCTGAAAGTATTGCTGAAAATTCTGCAATAAGACCAATCGTCGCTGATTTTGCAATTTGTATTTCTAAGACTTCTTCTTGTGTCGTCGCTTTAGCATATTTTTTTAAATCAAGATTTTGTCCATTTACAGCGTTAATAGAAGCTTTATTAAAAGCACTCATAAGCCTTATACAAGTTTTAAAATCATTTTGAAGTTCAAATGCTTGACGTAGCATATCTAAAGCTAAAAATTGAAAAGAAATACCATTATTAATTCCTATTGCAGACCCTTCTAATTCTTCTGGTTTACCAATAAGATCATCATCTTGAACATCATCCCATACATCTAAAGCAGACGCATATAAAAGAAAAAAAGCACCAACTAGCTCAATTTTTTTATCTAACACCTTATTATTAGCCTTAGTAATTAAATATAAAATTGAAATTGGATCACTAGCAGGACTTGATAAGAATTTTTTTTTCCAAAGATTTGTTCTTAATTTTAATAAATTTTTATGATCTAAATCAAGAATATTCTCATCTATAGAAGATTCAACAAATTCATAAACATTTGTAAGAAATTGACTTAAGCTTTTATTTTGAATAGAATTTAAAATCATTATATAAACTCCTAAGAAATAACATTGAATTTATTAAATATCTATAAATTCTTTTATTTATTCATAATTTTTAGATATTTGATTAACACTAACTGTATTTTTATTTAATTTATGAACAAAATATTTTTACTATGTTCTTCATAAATTTATTTTAAACAAGATAAAAAATTTGGTATATAAAAGATATTTCTATTTTTATATACCATCAAAATTTTAGAGCATTAGATCAAAGGCATTAAAGAATTTGGTTTTTCCACATCAAGATTTTCTTTAATTTTTTCAAAAGCATAAACATTTAATTTCATAATTAATCCTCACTAAAAATATTGTATTTTTATATACCATCAAAATTTTAGAGCATTAGATCAAAGGCATTAAAGAGTTTGGTTTTTCCACATCAAGATTTTCTTTAATTTTTTCAAAGGCATAAACATTTAATTTCATAATTAATCCTCACTAAAAAAATATTGTATCTTGATAATATTATACAATGAATTTTAAATAAAGTAAAGATAAATCTTAGATAATCAAAAGATAATCAAAATATAACACTATCATAATTACATCATAATCTTTATAAAAGTATTTCGTAGTATTTTATAAAGATTGTTTTTTAATCAAACCACTGCAAATACTTATACTTAAGGAAAATTTGTTTTAGAAAAACATATAATAATTTTTTACTTTTCAGTATCTATAAAATAGTTGTATTAAAAAAATCAAATGATATAATTCATTTTTAATTAGATTTATGTTTGGTGTTTTTATGAATAAAAATTTAGATTGTTTAAAATCAAGACTTTCTATTGCCTCTGGAATAATATTGGCTTTAGTTAGTGCATATAAAGTATATAAAAAAATTACTATAAATCAAAAAAAAATATGGTTCAAAAATAAAGTAATACTTATAACAGGAGCTTCTACAGGAATAGGTAAATCTTATGCTGAAACTTTTGCTAAATTAGGTTCTAATCTTATTTTAGCAGCAAGATCAACTGATAAAATAGAAGAACTCGCTAGTGAATTAAAAATGAAATATAACGTTGAAGTTTTAGCTATAACAACTGATGTTTCTGATGAAGATTCTGTAAAAAACCTTATGGCAAAATCTTTTGAACACTTTAGCCACATTGATATTTTAATAAATAATGCAGGAATTGGAAGTTATGGGTATTTTCATGAAGGAGATATTCATGAAATGAGAAAAATTATGGAAGTTAACTATTGGGGTATGGTTTATTGTACAAAAGCAATATTACCTTCTATGATAAAAAGAGGTCAAGGAAAAATAATAAATGTTTCTAGTGTATTAGGTAAAATAGCTGTTCCTACTATGGCTGTCTATTCTTCTTCTAAGTTTGCGATGAATGGCTTTAGTAATGCTCTAAGAGCTGAAGTCAGAAAATTTGGAATTGATGTAAATGTTATTTGCCCAACAAGTACAAAAACTGAATTTGTAAATAATTCATTTGATACAGGTAAATTTAAATTAAGTAACACAGCTAAGTTTTGGATGAGTTCTGATAGAGTTGCAAAAGAAACTGTAGAAACAATTTTAGATAACAAAAGAGAGCATATTTTAGGTTTTGGTGAAAATCTGGGAATTGCTTTTAATGATTTTGCTCCATCAATTGTAGATAAAGTTTTAGCAATTGCACCAAAATTTATGATAAAAGAGTAATTATATAATATATAGAAGGGAATAGTTTTGATTCTTTTAAATCCTAAAAAAAATAAATACGAGAATCTTGATGAAAAATCAAGAAACATTATGTTAAAAACAATAGATTTTTTTGAAAAAAAAGGTAAAAAAAATCTTAAAGCCGATGATAGAAATTATGTTTGGAATCATGATTTTGTAGAATTTGCAAAAAAAGAAGGCGTTTTTTCAACACTCATGACACCTGCTGGTTATGGTGATTCTGATTCTAGTTGGAATACTTCAAGAATTTGTGATTTTAATGAAATATTAGGTTTTTATGGTGTTCCTTATTGGTACACTTGGCAAGTTTCAATGTTAGGTCTTTGTCCAATTTGGATGAGTAATAATGAAGAAGTAAAACATAAAACAGTTGAAATGCTTAAAGATGGTGGTGTTTTTGCTTTTGGATTATCAGAAAAAGAACATGGTGCAGATTTATATTCAAGTGAAATGAAGTTAGAAACACTTTCAAATGGAGAATATCAAGCAAATGGTAGAAAATATTATATTGGTAATGGAAATCTAGCTTCTTTTGTTTCAACTTTTGGAAAAAAAGCCGATACTAATGAATTTGTTTTTTTTGTAACCGAATCAAAACATGAAAATTTTAATTGCATAAAAAATATTATAGATTCTCAAAGTTATGTAGCCGAATTTGAATTAAATAATTACCCAATAAAAGAAAATGATATTCTTGCAGTTGGTGAAAATGCTTGGGATATGGCTCTTAATACAGTAAATATTTGCAAATTTAATTTAGGTTGGGGAGCAATAGGAATTTGTACTCATGCCTTTTATGAATCAATAAATCATGCTGGAAATAGACGATTATTTGATCATTATGTAACTGATTTTCCTCATATACAACAGTTATTAACTGATTCTTATGTTCGTTTAATTGCAATGAAATTATTTGCTTCAAGAGCATCAGATTATATGAGAGCTGCATCTGAAAATGATAGAAGATACCTTTTATATAACCCAATGGTAAAAATGAAAGTAACAACTCAGGGAGAAGAAGTTATAAATCTTTTAGGCGATGTTATTGCTGCAAAAGGCTTTGAAAGAGAATCATATTTTGTTAGTGCTAGTAGAGATATAAAAGGCTTACCAAAATTAGAAGGAACAGTTCATGTTAATATGGCTCTTATTGTAAAATTTATGGCTAATTATTTCTTTTTTCCTGATAAATTTAATGAAATAGAAAAAATTACTGATAATAGAAATGATTCGTTTTTATTTAAACAAGGTAAAACAAAAGGTCTTGGTAAAATACGTTTTCATGATTATAATATTGCATATAATAGTATAGATTTACCTAATATTAAAATATTCAAAGAACAAATAGCGGTTTTTAAAGATTTTCTTTTTTCTGCAAGACCAAATGAAGAACAAACTAAAGATTTTGATTTTTTACTAAATTTAGGTGAAATTTTTACCTTAGTTGTATATGGTCAACTTATAATAGAAAATGCAAAACTTTATGAATTAGATAATGATCTTTTAGATCAAATTTTTAATTTTATGGTTAGAGATTTTTCAAAATTTGCTCTTCAAATATACTCAAAAACAAGTAGTACAGAAAAACAAATGGAATTAAGTTTGAAAATGATAAAAAAACCTAATGTTAATGTAGGATTATCTAAAAAAATATGGGAAAAATATGTTTTTTCTTTAAAAGATAATTATACAATGAATGATTAGAATTTTTTTTATTATTAATAATAACTAATAAAAACTTGTAATATGTAGCTGTAAAGAACTATTTTTATAAGTTTTTGTGATTGTTTAGTATATTGTAGTTATAAAATATACATTAATATATCAAGAGATTTAGGTTGTTATTTTTATTAACACTAGAATAGAAAAATAAAAATGAATAAGTATTTAAAGACATTTTTCCGTTTTCTTTTTTTAAGACCATTGTAAAACAAACATATTGCCTTTTTAGTGTATAAAAAACTAATTTTGAAAGCCTTGTAAATAGGAGGTTTGGTAAAAAGTGTTAAAACAGAAGCTTTTATATTAGATTTTGAAAAATTAAAAGTTTTTTTTAAAACTAGTTTTGATAAAATCATAAATGGAAAATTGACTATAATCGTTAAATACATTGATTTGGATTATTGGGAATTTGAATAATTTTTTATTTTTTTAGATTATATATTTTAAATTTTTGTATAAAATCTTTTATGTAATAATAAATTAATAAAATTATAGATAACTCGAATAAAACTAAAAATATTAAATAAAGTATAAATCTAATATTTTTATTAATATGAAATGAATCTAAATATAGCAATACACAAAAAGATAAAAATAATAAAAAATAAAATGTATCTTTTAATTTTGT
>JBBTGK010000339.1:0-5975 GCA_038060635.1 Cyanobacteriota bacterium
TGCTTTTTCTTTTTTTAGAAGTTGACTCTCTATTGTGCGTCCATAATCTTTTTTTACTACCATACATTAACACTCTATAACTTTGTTTAAAATTTCAAAAGTAAGATTATAAAAATCTACAGCAGCGTTAGAATTCTCATCAAATTCAAAAATAGATGTTTTTACAGCTTGAGCTTGTTGAATTGCAACAGCTTTTCTTATTTTAGTATTAAAAGTATTAAATCTTTGATTTACAATATCGGATATTTCTGTACCAAGATTATTTTTTTCATACATATTAATAAAAATGCCTAATATTTTTAAATCAAAATTAATTATTTCATCATTTTCTTGAATACTTTCAATTTCATCTAAAATATTTGTTATTCCTTCTAAACTAAAAGGTTGTGGCTCAAATGGTATAACACAGTAATTTGAAGCATATAATGCCATTTCTAAAGAAAGATCTAATGCACTTGGTGTATCAATAAGTATAAATTGATAATCATTTTTTATTTTTTTTAATATTTTTTTTAATGCAAAAACAATCTTTGTATCACCTCTATTATTTTTTTTCCATCTTTCAAATTTAAGATGGTTAGGTAAAAGATATAAGTTTTCAGCAGCTTCTCTTATTGCATCATTAACTCTTTCGTGGTTTTCAAAAACATCAGAAATTGAATAATCTTGCTCATTTAGATAAATATCAAAAGCTTGTGATAAGTTAGATTGACCATCTAAATCAACAATTAAGGTTTTTCCAATATATGATAAAGCTGTAGCTAAATTTATTACGCTTGTTGTTTTACCAACACCACCTTTATTTTGACAAATTGAGATTACTTTAGGGCTTATATTTTGTATATGACCATATTTTTGTTTATATTGTAATTGAATTACATGTTTCCATCTAAAAACATTTTCACCAGAATTTGTTTTAGGTACATCCAAAGAATATTCTTTTATTCTTTGTAATAAAGTTGGTCTTGTAAGTTCCAACATTTCTTCAACTTTTTTAGGTTTCATAATCTATTCCTTTTACACTTAAAGACATAATTATATTGTCTGTGTATTCATTTTCATTTAATTTTATAAAATTATGCTGTCTTCCATCTTCGTTAAAACCCATTTTTTTGTATAAAGAGATTCCTGATGAATTTGTTGCAAAAACTTGTAACCATAAAATTTCAATTTCCGATGATTTTTTTGACCAATCAATCAAATTTTTCAGAAGAAAAGAACCAACTCCTTTGTTTCTCCATTCTTTTAAAATTCCCATGCCAATAACCCCTGTATGTTTTGTTTTTGATAGATTTGGAATTTTTACTTCTATATTTCCAATAATTTTTCCATCAAATTCAGCAACTAACAAAAGGTTATTAAAAGAATTTACAAAGGAATTGATCCATTTTTTTTCTTCTTCTATTGAGGGATCAAAATTTTCCAAAACAATAGTATTAGAATCTTTAATATAACTTTTGGTATTATGTATTAAAAATTCTGCATCATCTTCTATTGCTTCTCTGATAAAAATATTTTCACCAGAACTAAGCATAAAATAATTACTATCAAATTTCATACTATTTTTATAATTTACACACAAACATTAAAACACTTTTATGATTAACTACTTATTACTTGATTTTCATAAAGAGCTAATTATAAAAAAACGTATTTTATTATATTATTAGATAATTAGAATAAATGTGATTATAGTTACAGCGTTTATAAATAAATTTATTATAACAACTAATTAAATATTAATTTCATAAATTTTATCTAATTGTTTTTCACTAAAAAAATTAGGAGTTAATTTTATTAAATTTTTAACTATTTCTTTTTTAAAACCACTAGTGTTTGTAATTTGTGCAAATTTCCAAGAATTATTTGTTATAAATGTTGCTTTTTTAATTCTATTTTTTTGATAATTCAAAAAAGCGTTTGATATATTATCTGTTTTTGAAAGTTCTTCAGCAATAGAAAAAGCATCTTCTATAGCTTGACAAGCTCCCTGCCCAAGATTTGGAGTAGTAGCATGAGCTGCATCACCTAATAAAGCAATATTTCCACTAGTCCAGTTTTTTATAGGTTTAAAATCAGATATATCAGATCTAATTATTTTGTCAGAATCGACAGATTTTATTAATTTTTTTATTATTGGTTGAAATTCATTGCACATTTCCAATAAATCATTTGTAAGTGTATCTTTATTATCTTTAATACCTGAATTTACAAAATTTGTAATATAACAATAAGTTTCTTTATCATTTATTTGAGAATAACCTACACGAAGACCTTTAGAATTAGCCCATATTTCATACATAGTATTTTTTTTACTCTTTTCTAATTGAAAATCTGTAACAAAACGCCAACATGTTTGTCCTGAATATCTAAGGTTTAAAGGATTAAATAATTGTTCTCTAGCTTTTGATTTTATACCATCAGCATTGATCATAAAATCTGATTCAACAAAGGTTCCATCTTCAAAAAATGATTTTACTTTTCCATTTTCTTGAATAAAAGATTTAAAACATTTGTTAGTAATTAAATTTTCTTTTGAAATTTTTGAAGACAAAATTTTATGTAAATCACTTCTGTGAATTGCAATAGTACCAAATTTATGTTTTTGTTTAACTTTTTGAGTATCAATTTTTGAAATTAAATTATTATTAGTATCAATGATACTAATATCAAGTAACTCCATACCAGAATTTATAACTTCATCAGAAATTCCTAATCGCTCAAAAATTTTTAAAGCGTTAGAAGCAATCCAAATGCCAGCACCTAAAGATTTTATTTCTGGAGATTTTTCATAAACAGTTACTTCTATCCCTTTTTTTGCTAGAGCTATAGCTGTTGTTAATCCACCAATACCAGCACCAATAATTATACCTTTTTTCATTTTATACCAACTTATTTTTCTATTTTTTATTGAAATTTATTATATTGACTTTAAATTATTAATTAAATGATTAAAATCAATATCATAAAATTAATAAATTTCTATTTCTAAATTAGTTTTTCTTTTCTGATTGAAAAAATTAAAGCTAAGGCTATAACAAAATAAACTATTAAAAACAATATAGATGTTCTTAAATTGTGGGTAACTTGATTTATTAAACCATAACTTAAAAGACCTAATATTATGGCTATTTTATCAACAATAGAATAAAAACTAAAAAAAGCTGCATTTTCTCCTGCATCTGGCACAAAAAGAGAAAAAGTTGCTCTTGATAAAGCCTGAACTCCTCCCATTATCATACCTACAGAACAAGCAAGAATATAAAAATGAGTAGGTGTTTGAATGAAGTAACCAGCCATACATATAAAAGTCCAAAAAATTATACCTGTTATTAATGTATTTATATTTCCAAATTTTTCAGATGCTTTTGCAAAAAGATTTGCACCAACTATTGCAATTAGTTGAATTAATAAAATTGTTGTAATTAGTTGAGGTTGTGTTAAGTGAAGTTCATCAGTACCAAACGATGAAGCTGTATATATAACAGTTTGCATTCCCATATCATAAAAAAGAAAAGAGAATAAAAATCTTATAAGTAATTTATTTTCTTTTATTTCAAAAAAAACTTTATATAATTCTTCAAACCCTTTTTTTATAATATTACCCTCTGTTTTTTCTGGTTTTAATTCTTTTAAACTAAAAAAAGTAATTTGTGCAAATCCAAACCACCATAAACCAACAAGAACAAAAGAAACTTTTGTTGCACTAGCAACGTCTGGGAAACCAAATGACTTAAAATTCAATATAAGAACAAGACACATAAGAAGTTGAATTAAACTTCCTATATAACCCATCATAAAACCTCTTGCACTTACTTTTGCATAATCTTTTTGTTCTGCTACTTCTGGTAAAAAAGAGTCATTAAAAATATTACCTCCAGCGAAACCTAATGAAGCAAATAGAAAAAGAATTACTCCCATTGGATAATTTGTTTTATCAAAAAAATATAATAAAGTGCAACTAAGAGAGCCTATAGAACAAAAAAACATCATAAACTTTTTTTTATTACCTGTATGATCTGCTATAGCTCCTAAAATAGGACTTAGTAGGGCTATAATAAGGTAAGATAAAGAAATTGCATAAGAATAGATACTTATACTAGGCATCTGAAAACCTAGAAAATTTACAATATGAATATTATCACTAACATCATTTATTTTTATAGATTTTGAAATAGAACTAAAATATGAAGGAAAAATAGCTGTAGTTATAGCTAAAGCAAAAACTGAATTTGCCCAATCATACATAGTCCAGCCAAAAACAGCTTTAGGATTTCTATTTAGGTTTTCTTTTGCCATTAACTTACTCGAAAAAAATTAGTACAGGAATGTAAGTTTAATAAAAAAAAAATAAATTATCAAGTTTAATATCTAATCTCTGGATTAAATTCTTAATTCTTTTCTAAATAAAAAAATGCTTTTGAAATATAATCTATTATTTCTTCTGGTAAAATAGAAATTTCTGAAAAATCATTAATAGGTAAATCTCCTGCTAATCCATGTATATAAGTTCCTAATAAAGCCGATTCAAATGGATTATTATAAGCTAATAAACCTGCAATTAAACCACTTAAAATATCTCCACTTCCACCTCTGGCAAAAATAGGATTCCCTGTAGAATTAATATATATTTCATCACCATTAGAAATTATACTTTTTGCTCCTTTTAAAACACATACCAAATTATTTTTATCTTTCATAAAACTTTCTAAAACATCAAGTTTATTTTTATTTATTTCATTTTTATCTTTATTTATTAATCTAGAAAACTCACCTAAATGAGGAGTTATTATTGTATTAAATTTTCTTTGTTTTAATAAACTCATATTTTCTGATAAAAGATTAAGACCATCAGCATCTATTAATAAGTTGCCTTCAAAATTCAATATTAAAAATTCAAGTATCTTTTTTTTCTCATTATTTTTTCCACACCCCATACCAAAAGCAATTGAATTTGGCTTAGCTAAAGAATTAAATTTTATAATAAAATCTTCAAAATCATTGTAATAATTAACCATTGCAGATGGAACTTGAGATGCAACAATAGAATGAATATTTTTTTCTACCAAAGCATTTACCAATCCAACACCACTTCTTAATGAGGCTTTTGTAGAAATAGAAATTGCTCCACTCATATTTTCACTACCACCAATTAGTAACACATTTCCAAACATATTTTTGTAAGAACTTTTAGGGCGTTTTTTTATTAAACTTAGAATTTTTTCTTCTGTTAAATAATTAGTGTTTACTTCATCTGCAAAAAAATCTGGAATTCCTATATCTACCAAAATAACCTTACCAACATAATCAATAGACGAATCCATAAAAAGCCCTGTTTTATAAAATCCAAAAGTAAAAGTATAATCTGCTTTAAAAGCTATTTTCATTATTTGCCCATTATCACCATTTATTCCTGTTGGTATGTCTAAAGCTATTTTAAGTCCATTCATATTATTCACTTTTTCTATAATATCTGAATAATATTTATCTAAGTCTCTTGTTATACCTATTCCAAAAATACCATCTACAATTATTTCAAAATCATTGTTTTCTATATCTTCTTCAATATCTTCAAAAGAATATGTTTTTATTCCTAATTTTTCTATAATCTGAATTTGTATGTTATTCTCATTGGTTCGCTTATTTTCATCACCAATCAAAACTAATTTAATATTAATTTTTTCCAAAAACAACATTCTTGCCAATGCAATTCCATCAGCTCCATTATTTCCAAACCCAGCTAATATTAATATTTCTTTTTTTTTGATGAATTTTTTATAATTTTTTTTTATAAAATAAAAAACATCTAAAGATGCTCTTTCCATTAATATTAACGAGCTTATCCCTAATTCTGTTATTGTTTTAGCATCATATTTTTTCATCTCTGATGAATTAATTAGTTTCATAAAAATTCCTTTTTAATTAACAAAATATATAGACAACAATATTAATACGTACGTGATTAGCAATAGAAA
>JBBTGK010000340.1:0-7702 GCA_038060635.1 Cyanobacteriota bacterium
GAAATACCAAAATCAAGTATTTTAGATGTATTTTTACCAGTAATAATTATATTTCCTGGTTTTATATCTCTATGAACAATATTTAAACTATTTATATGTTCCAATGCTTGACAAATTTGTATTAATATTCCAATTCCCTCTTTTGGTTCAAAAATTTTACCAGATTCAATTATGTCTTCTATCGTTTTACCATCAACAAATTCCATTACGGTATAACAATATTCTTTTTCATCAGCATCTAAAATTTCAATAATATTTTGATGTTTTATTTTAGATAAAATATACGCTTCTTCAAAAAAAATATCTTTTATTTTTGGTGATTTTTCTAATAATTCATTTGATAAAACTTTTATTACAACATCTTTTTTAAAATATTTATTATATGACTTAAAAACTTTTGCTGTAGTTCCTTCTCCAAGAACTTGATTAAGTTCAAATTTTCCTAATTTATAACCAACTTCGGGATAATTCATAAAAACCTAAAACTATCAATGTTAATCTTTGATATAAATTATAACTAAAAATAAAATCAATAAATAAAATTATTAAGATGAAGTTAATATAACTATATTTTAGTTTATTTTTTTTATAATTTAAAAAATTAGTTACTCTTTTTAAAAAAATATGAGAAAATATAAATACTTATTTTCTTAATTATGAGAGCTTTTTATGAATAAAAAAATTAAAAATACTACAAAACTTTTATTAGTAGCAACTTTCTTTTCTTTACAAGCGGGTACTTTGTATAACAAAGATGGACTTGAATCTAAAGAAAATTTTATGATTAATGCAGCAAAATCATATTCTGAAAGATCTGGACAAATTTTTGCAATACCAGAAAAATACAGTCTTGTAATGGGAGATTATTCTTTAGATGGTTTTAGCCATTTCAAAAAAGATGGGAAAATAATAAAATTAAATAATTTAGGAACAGGGCATGGAACTCCTTGGGATTATGACACTCAAGTGCCTATAATAATGTATGGATCTGGTTTCATAAATTCTAATAAAGTTGTAAGTAAATTTGTTACTCAGCAAGATATTGTTCCTACCTATGCGAGTATTTTAAATACAGAAACGCCAGTAGATTCTGATGGAAAAGTTTTAAGTGAAGCTTTGAAAAAAAATACTAAAAAACCTAAAGTTATTCTTACTTTTGTCTTAGATCAAGTGGGATTAGCTTACTATAACGCTCATCCTAAAAGCTTTCCAGAAATAAAAAAAATAATGCAAAATGGAACTTTCTTTAAAAATGCAAAAGTAACACATCTTGAGTCTGAAACAGCTGTAGGACATACTGCAATAGGAACAGGGGCTTATCCTGATAATCACGGAATACCTTCAAATTCTTTTTGGATGAAAGGCTTAGGAAAAGAAACTTATTCTTTTGGAATTGATAAAGAAGAAAGTCCTGTTTGGCTAAAAAGCCCTACATTAGCCGATGTATATGATTATAAAACAAAAAACAAAGCTATTATTGTAAGTTATTGTTATGCAGAAAGAGCTGCTATGGGAATGGCTGGTCATGGTGCAATGTATAAAAATGCTGATAAAGATATTGTATTTTATTATAATGAAAAAGAAGATAAATTTAATACAAATGAAAAATATTTTTCTATGCCTGAATATCTTAAAGATATGAAAGTAAAACCTTATTTAGATAAACTAACTGAAGGTACAGGTATGTGGATGGAACATAAGATTCCTTATTTAGAAAAAGCTAAAAAAGTTATTTCTAAAAAGGAAGTATTCGATAATAAAGCTATGTTAACACCTATATTTCCTGTTTTTGAAGCTGATATGTTTGAAAAAGTTATTCAAAATGAACCTATTGGTCAAGATGATATTACTGATTTATTATATTTTACTTTTAAATCAACTGATTTAGCATCTCATGCGTTTGGTTTTGAAAGTGAAGAAGCAAGAGAAGTTTTGGAATCTGTTGATAATCAACTTGGAAGATTAGTAAGAGCCTTAGAAAAAAAAGTTGGAAAAGATAATTATATTGTAACTATTACAGCAGATCATGGTTCTACACCTTTAGTAGAAAAAACTGGCGGATTACGTGCTTTATCTGATGATATGAAAGATATTTTGAACAAACAATTTGATAAATTAAAAAATGAAATTGATGTTGTTGTTGATGTTGGTGGTGTAGAAATTACATTAGATGAAAAAGAATTAAAACGTAATGGTTACAAACTAGATGATGTCAAAAAATTTTTATTAGCTTATAAGCAAAAAAATAATAAAATAAATAAAAATCTATATAAATATGTTTTTACCAAGGACGAAATTTTAAAATTAAAATATGAAAAAGAATTAATAACAAAGTAAAAAGTTAGAAGTAATGAGTGATAAGAAAAAAACTATATATTCTTAATCTTCTTACTTTTCACTTTTCACTCTTTACTAATTATATAAATGCTTGAATTAAAGAATAGTTTAAAATTTTTACCAGAGCCTCTTATTTTTATATTATAATGATATTATTAATCATTTTTTCTGAAGGTTTTTTCAATGGATAAGTTATCAGAATTTAAAATAGAAGAATTAAAAGAAAAAATAAAATTTATTTTAACAAATATTCAGTTTTTAGAAAAAATAAAATCTTATATAGATAATATTCTAAATTTATACTCAGAATTGAATCCTAATTCTGTAAATATGTTTGAAACACTTAAAACTAGTCAACTTGATTTTGGCAATATTTATTTGAATATAGCAAAAATGGGTTATAAAGATATTAATTTAGTTATTGAAACAAATTGGGAAGATATAATTCTAAATATAAAAAATCTTTTAGAGCCTTTAAATGTTTTATTTTTTTATAATAAAAATCTTTCAACAAAAAATACTATGGAAAAAAGAATTGTTACAGACTTATATTTTATTTTATATGGAAACCATGAAGAAATTGGTTTTTTAGAATCTTTAAATGATGTTAATAAAAATAAAAATAATTCAAATCATGAATTAAAACAATTATATTCTAGTATAAAAAATATTTTAAATTATTTATCTAAATTACTAAATTTAAAAACCAATGAATCATTTTCTTCAAATGAAATTAGTATAAAAAGAGAAATTGAAATAATCGAAGATTTTTTATTTTATATAAATATGACTAAAGAAAATATATATAAAAAGATCTTAATTAATGAAATAAAAAACTTTTTTTATAAAATCCACAAAAAAATAACCCAAGCAATTAAAAATGATTTTATTATCAAAGAACATGAAATGATGTTAAGAGAAATATTATTAGCATTTGAAAGAAATTTAGAAATAAATAATATTAAGATAGAAGATATATTGAAGCTTGGAAATATAATTTATAGTGAAATAACACATTTAAATTCACAAATAAAAAATAATGAAAAATTAATAAAAAAGCTTATTGTAAGTATTGAAAAAGAGCTAGAAAAAGAAAGTAAAAATAATAATTTAGCTTATAATAGTAATGACATCCTGTCGGGGAAAAATTCAGATTCTTATTCTTGGAAAATACAAGATTTACTAAAAATTATCGAATCAGCAAGAGATCCAAAAACAGCTATAAAACATTTGAAAAAAGGTCCTGAACTTCAATTACATTTTTCAAAAGATGATATAAATGATAATGAGTTAGAACAAATTGAAGCAAAATTACAATTAGAACAAAAGAGACTAAAAGATTCAGAATTAGAAAAAAGTGTAAACATACAGAGCTGGTTTAAATATGGAGATAAAGATTCTGATAAAAATGAAACAAAAAATGTTAATTTAAAAAAAACAAATTTTGGCACTTCATTAGATAAATTACTTAAAGAAAATGGAATAGATCCAGCTTTAATTAATGATAGTTATAATAAAAAGAAAAAACAATAATAGTTGATATTAATCAATTCATTTTATCTAAATTATCAACTAATACATTGACATCAATCATTATAAATAAAATTTTATAGAAATATAATAGCAAATGTATTAAATTATAAACATAAGGAGTATTTAAAATGAAAAAAACTTCAAAACTTCTCACTATATCATTATTAATATCATCTAGTTTTATTTTTCAATCTTGTTGGCCAATATTAACCAATGAACCAACAGTTATTTACAAAGATGTTCCGTCAAGTTCTTCTACAAGTACTTTGAGAAATGAACCTCCAATCATAGCTGCATTTGACTACAGTCCAAAAAGCTCTATAAATAAAGATGATTTTATTACTTTTACAGTTGTAGCAAGTGATCCTGAAGGTAAACCTTTGCAATATATTTGGACTTCTACAAAAGGTACTCTTACTTCAAATTCAGGAAGCACTGTTGCATGGAGACCAATGAAAGCTGATGGATCTTTAGAAACAGGATTATCAAATGTTACTCTGATTGTTTCTGATGGTTTAATGACAACTACAGCAACTTCTAATATAATGATTGCATCGGATGGTAAAGCAACTTTAACAAATACTGAAATAAAAAAACCTGAAACATCTGGTATTAATTCTCCAATTATAATGCCGAGTAGTTTGATTGCTCCTACACCTTCTGCATTACCTTTCCCTATAGCTCCAATTCCTAGTATGACTCCACCTGCACCTACAGCATCACCAATTATTATGATTCCAAATTCAAATGATAATAAAGTAGTTGAAGTTTTTAATAATGGTAATATTGCAGGTGTTTATAATCAACCAACCTCCCCAACAACATTCACTTTGACTGAGTCTTTTGTTATAACAAAAGTCATGACTTATCATTGGAATAATGCTACAGGAACTACAATTACAGGAACTCACTCTTTTAAAGATGCTAATGGTAAAATTTATGGACCATTTAAAACAACTGGTTCTTTAGGTCAAGGTGGTGTCCCTAATGCTTATTGGAATAGTACTCCAAATGTAACATTACCTGCTGGTACTTATACAATAATAGATTCAGATGATTCTACTTGGGCACAAAATAGTGGTAGTGGCGGTAAAGGTCAATCTATTATAAGTGGCTATTTGGCGAATTCGTCTAACTCAACATCTACACCAGTTGTTGTTGCAAGTGAAAAACCTGCTTCTAGTTATACAAATGCTTCTGGATTATTAAGATCAGGTACTTCTGTATTACCTTATTATCAAGTAGATTTTTCTACCAGATATAATGATGAAGGTGTAATAAATCCTACTAAAGTAGATGGTGTACCTTTAGGTGGAAAAGAAGACAAACCCTCAAAAAGAGTTATGTTATCTATGGGACAAGCCCCTAATAAAATTGCTTATCCACCAAAATTTTATTGGGATGTTCCAAACTTCAAAGCAAAATATTTATTATTAGATAATTTTCTTGCTTGGTGGGGAGAAAAAATGACTGGTGAAAAATTTGCATCAGTTCTTGTTGAAGGAACTGCTGGTGAAAAAGTTAATTTTGATATGGTAATAGGAACTCATGTTGCAGAATGGAATGGGGGAGCTATAAAAGAAAATCCTCCTGCTGTTAGAATTATAGGTGGTCTAGGTGGTGAATCAAGATCTTTTGTTGATAGATTTGAATTTCCTGAAATGGAAATAAAAAGAATCACTGTTACATTAGATAAAGCACCTATGTGGAATACAACAGAATATGCGGCATGGTTCATAGACGGTATTACTCTTGTTGGAGAATGGCAAATTTAACTCTATATTTCTTTTTTCCACGACATTATGTCATAATTACTTTAGCTCTGTTTAAAAATTTTATTTTTAGGCAGACTTTTTTTTATCTATAATTTTTTGCTTGTGTAAAAAAATGAGAGATAAAGATTTTCTATAGCAATGGGCTAAAGCACCATTGTTCAGGAATATCCAGTTTTTCTGAACAAGGTGCTTCAGTGCCTTGTCCATTAAAATTTTACACAACCAATTTTTTAATTGACATAATATATTTTATTGGATATTATAGTAAGTAAGTATTTACTTGCTATAAATTGATAATTAAAACTAATTTGTAGAAAGTACTTGTAAGGAACTGTTTTAAACAGTTATGTTAATAGAAAGTTATAAGTTATTTTTTTATATACCTAATTTAATGAGTAAAGAAAAATTATCTACTGAAAAAAGAAAAGAACAGATAGCTGGAACAGCTCTCCGAATTATTGCAAATGATGGTTTAAAAAAAATGACTGCAATTGCAATAGCAAATGAAATAGGTATTTCAGACAGTACTATTTTTAAGCATTTCAAAAATAAACAAGAAATAGTAAATGCTGCAATTGATAAATTTGAAAATATGCTTAATAGTTGTTACCCACAACCAGAAGAATTTGAAAAAGATCCTTTAGAAAGACTTGGTACTTTTTTGATGAAAAGATTAGAACTAGTAAAAAAACATCCTGAAATAATTAAATTAGCTTTTAATGAACGTTTAACTGAAGGAGATGAAAAAGAAAGTGGCATAAGAGTAAAAAAAATGGTAAAAAATTCAGTTGATTTTATTATTCAATGTCTTCAAGAAGCTCGTGAAGAAAAAAAGATAATGACCTTATTACCAATTAAAGTTATAGTTTGGATGATAATAGGGGTTTTACAGGGAGCTTCTCAAAGCTTTGAATTAGGAATAACTGTTTCTGAGTCAGATTCTTCTAAAGACAATAATCTTAATACTCCATTGAAAGTATGGCAAGAAATTAAGAAATTTTTATTGGGAAAATAAATTTAAATATAAAAGGATTAATATAAATATGAAATATAAACTCTCAACTTTAAATTTTATCGCTATTATTGTAATTTTATTTGGCTTAGCTACTTTAAAAGAAGGTGGTTCAATTATTTTTAATATTGGGTCTTCAAAAGTGTATGCAGGAAATTATGTTCCTTTTGTTCTATGGTTTAATTTTTTTAGTGGTTTTGTCTATATTACAGCAGGATTTGGTTTATGGTTTAAAAAAAATTGGGCTTCAAAACTTTCCCTTTATTTATTTGGTTCAATTTTATTTATTTATGCCCTTTTTATTACTCATATTCTTTTTGGTGGCTTGTATGAAACTAGAACTATTTTTGCAATGGCATTAAGAGCTATTATTTGGGCAATTACAGCTTTTGTTTCATTTAAAATGCTTACTTGTAAAAAAGAGATATCAGCATGATTAATTTATTTAAAAGGTTTTGTTTTTAATGTTATATAAAAATTTTGTTTTTAAAATCTCATTTATTCTTTTGCTACTTTTATCAACATCTTGTGCAAAAAAAATAATTGAAGATAAACCTGTAAGAAAAAATATTACTGAAACTGTTTTTGCATCAGGAGTTCTTGTTCCTGATAATCAATATAATTTAACCTCTTTATCTGATGGATATATTATTAAATTAGATTTTGAAGAAGGGGATATGGTAAAAAAAGGAAATTTATTAGCAGTAATTGAAAATGAACAAAGTAATATTAATGCAAAAAGCTCAAAACAATTATTATCTATAGCAACATCTAATGCAAGTTCAAATTCACCAGCTCTCAAACAAATAAATACTAATATTGAAATGGCAAAACAAAAAATAAAACAAGATGAAAGACAAGTAGAACGATATAAAAATCTTTTTGAAGTAAATAGTATTCCAAAATTAGAATATGAAAACTCTTTACTGGCATTAGAAAATTCTAAAACTAATTTAGCTTCACTTCAAGAAAACTATCTGTTAATAAAACAACAAGCAGATCAACAATTAATAATACAAAAATCTCAAAGTGAATTAAGCGATTC
>JBBTGK010000340.1:7712-15681 GCA_038060635.1 Cyanobacteriota bacterium
TTCAGTAGATAATAATAATAAAATAATTGCTGTTATAGATGGTAAAGTGTATAAAAAAAAGAAACAGTTGGGTGATTTAGCTAAAAAAGGTGATGTAATTGCAGTAATTGGAAATCCTAATAAAATTTATGCGTTATTAAGTGTAGATGAAAGTAATATTTCTAAAATAAAATTAAAACAGAAGGTTATTATACAACTTAATACCAATAAAACTAAAACATATAATGGAGTTGTAAGTCAGATTTATCCAGCTTTTGATGAACAAACACAATCTTTTTATTGTAAAATAGAATTTATTGATAAATTAGATTTTAAAATTTCAGGAACACAGTTACAAGGAAATATTATTATTGGAAATAGAAAAAATGTTTTAGTTATTCCTCAAAATTTTCTTAACTATGGAAATAAAGTAAAAGTAAAAGATATTGGTGAAATAAAAGTAGAAACAGGTTTTATTTCTAATGATTTTGTTGAAATTAAAAAAGGATTAAATGAAAATTCTATTATTTTAGCAGAAAAAATAAAATAATATGAAATTTAAAGTAAATACCGATATAGCATTAACCCATTTAACTTCTAGGAAAAAACAAACTTTTATTGCTTCTTTAGGAGTAGCAGTTGGTATCGGTATTTTTATTTTTATGCTTTCTTTGGTTATTGGTTTTAATCGTAAATCTGATGAAGGTTTATTCAAATCGGTTGCTCATATTCGTATTTATCAAGAAGATAAAATAAGTCAACCTTTGATAAAATCAATTACTAAAAATTATACAACTGTAATTGTAAATCCTAAAATTTCTAATTTATCCAAAACTCTTATAAATCCTGAAAAAATAATATCAGATCTAAAAAAACAAGAAGATGTAACAACTGTTGCTCCTATTGTTTCGGTTAATCTTTTTTATAATAATGGAAAATCTCAACTAAATGGAATAGCTTCTGGAGTTAATATAATAGATGCAAATGCTATGTTTGACATAAATTCTACAATGGTTGCTGGAGATATTAGAAATCTTTTAACTTTAAAAAATGGAATAATAATTGGAGTTGGAATTGCAAATAAATTAAATCTTCAACTCAATGATTATCTTAATGTTACTTCTTCTATAGGAGTAATAAAAGTTATGAAGGTTATAGGTATTTTTAAAACCAGTAATTCAACCATAGATCTTACAAAATCATACATAAATTTATCAACGGCACAACAGTTAGTAAAACAAAGTTCTAGCTATGTTACAGATATTTTTTTAAATGTTAAAAATCCTGATAAAGCACCTAATTATGTGAACTATTTTAGTGAACTAAGTGGATATAAAGCAGAAGATTGGCAATCTGCAAATGAACAAGTTATGGCTACAAAAAAAACTAGAGGTATTCTACTTGGTTCAATGTCAATGGCTGTTTTATTGGTTTCAGGATTTGGTATTTATAATATTATTACAATGACAATTAAAGAAAAGATTAATGATATTGCAATTTTAAAAGCAACTGGTTTTTCTGGAAAAGATGTAATAAATATTTTTCTTAAAGAAGCTTTAATAATGGGTATTATAGGTAGTCTTATGGGGATAACATTAGCTTCTATAATTATCAATTTTGTTAGTGGAATTTATGTTGGAGGAGATATGGGCAATTTTCCGATTGGGTTTGAAAAAAATATTTTTATCTTAGGTTTTTTTATGGGCATAATTATAACTCTTGGAGCAGGATATATTCCAGCTAGAAGTGCAGCAAAAATTGATCCTATTGCAATATTTAGAAGATAATGGAAAAACAAATAATACTCCAAACAAAAGGCATAAATAAATATTTTTATGACCCTGTAAAATTTAAAGCTCTTGATGATATTTCATTTGATGTTTATCAAGGTGAATTTGTTTCAATGATAGGGAAATCAGGTAGTGGAAAGTCAACTTTACTTTATATTCTTTCAACTATGGATACAGATTATGAAGGTGAATTATTTATAGCTGATGAAAAAATTACAGGACAAAAACAAGATAAATTAGCTTCTATTCGTAATAAAAATATTGGTTTTGTTTTTCAATTTCACTATCTTTTACCAGAATTTAGTTGTTTAAAAAATGTAATGATACCAGCTCTAAAATTAGGAAAATATTCTAGTGGAGAAATTGAAGAACAGGCATATCAAAAACTAGAACTTTTGGGTCTAAAAGATCAAGCTCTAAAACCAGCTTCAAAACTATCAGGTGGGCAACAACAAAGAGTTGCTATTGCTAGAGCTTTGATAAATAATCCTAAAATTATTATGGGTGATGAACCAACAGGAAATTTGGATAGTAAAAATACTAATATTGTTTTAGAAATATTTCAACAATTATCAAAAGAATTTGGACAAACTATTATTGCTGTTACACATGATAATGATTTTGCTAATAATTCAAATAGAATTATTGAAATGGCAGATGGTAAGATTATTAATCATGATTTAAAAAGATAATTTTAATTTTTAGCATTAAGTTTTATTTTATTTAGTTTGCTTTTATATACCATAGAGTGTATAGTATATACGTATTATTTATTTTAGCTTAAAAGGAAGCCTATTATGAAAAAGATAATTCTTTTGATTAGTTCAGCTATGTTTATTTCATCTTGTAGTAATGCAGTTGGATTACCTTCAAAAAATATAGACAATAATAATGGTATTAATAATAATACCCCTGTTCAAGAATTTAATTTTGGTTCTGGTTCTGGTTATACTCGTTACGGTGCTGGAAGATTTGGTGGACAAGGTCAGGGTATGGGACAAGGTCAAGGTATGGGAATGGGTATTGGACAAGGTTTTTCTAATAATGATTATTTAAAAACAAATCTTGATAGTATTCCTGTAACTGAATTAAAAGATGAAGAAAAAGCTGATTTAGCATACATGATAGAAGAAGAAAAAATGGCTAGAGATATTTATATTCTTTTATATGATAAATGGAAAGTAAGAAGCTTTGATAATATTTCTAAAAGTGAACAAATTCATATAGATTCTATCAAATTATTATTAGATAGACATAAATTAGACAATACTATTAGTGATCAAAAAGGAGTTTTTAAAAATACAAAAATTCAAGAACTTTATAATACTCTTAGTAAAGAAGGTTTAGAATCGCTTGAAAAAGCAATAAATGTTGCTGGAAAAGTAGAAGAAGTTGATATAAAAGATTTGAGTGAAAAATTAGCAAAAACTTCTAGTAAAGACATTCAAATTGTTTTTGATGCACTTATGTCAGCGTCTGAAAATCATTTAAGAGCTTTTTCTAGTAATTTAAATATGTTTTTCAAAAAAGAATACACGCCTAGTTTTCTTTCAAAAGAAGATTATCAAAAAATAGTATCTAATTAACATTTTTTAGCTGAGTTGTAATTTTATATTCTTCTCAGCTTTTTTTTGATCTTGAACATGATTACTCAATATTATATAATGGATAATAATAAGATTTAGTAGAGAATTTTATTAATCCTGTTAAAGGCTATTTACTCTAAATATTTCTATATTCAAAAACATTACATTTTATAAATAAAAATAGATAAGTATTTACATTTATATTAAAATCATATAAAATACCTCGTAACACTCCTTAACACTCGTTATTAGGAAAGAATTTTTTCTGAGAGGTAATATTGATGAATAAAAAAGCATCTTTTTTATGTATGCTTTCTGTTATTTTTTTAGCTGTTTCTTGTAAATCACCTGATTTAAATAATATAAGTAATGATAATAGTATTTTTCAGAAAAAATCTAAAATAAGCTTATCAGGAAAAGTTGATTTTTCTGTAAATCTAAAAGAAAATAAAAGTAATTCTTTTAAAATAAAAGCTACTGAAAATGATATTATTTCTAAAGCAAATGTAACTTTAACCTACCCATTAGATTATTTTGATATAAATCTTAGAAATAATATTATTGGCTCTGGAATTGCAAATGAAAATGGAAACTTTTTTATGACCTTAACGGATTCATTTGCTCCAATTGTTGGTCAAATATATTTTTTAGATTCATCAAAAAGAAAAAATGGACAAGGTAGTGATAATATTTCGTTAAGAACAATAGTTATATGGAATGGAAATAGCTTTGATAGTATTTCTACACCAAATATAGTAATAAATTCTAAAACAACTGCTTTGTCTATTTTAGCAAGTTATTCAGCTGTAATACCTCAAGATACAATAGGAAAAGTAAATATATTAGAAGGGATAAGTTCATTACCAACAAATATTACTGATTCTACAACAACACCAGAAACAAATCTAACTTCTGAAACAATAAATAATACTCTTTCTATGGTTGAAGATTCTCTTATTCGTAATGTTGATCCTTTGGCTTCGATACTTTTAAAAAATGGTCAATTATTTTTTTCTCAATCAGGTGATTCTAAAAATGTATTATTTGGTTGCGTGAATAATTGTGTTAATGTACCAAAAATAACACCAGTAACAAAAAATATACCTTTAGGAAGTGAAACAAGACCAATAGATGCAAGTTTTTGCTTAGGTGATTCTGTTTTTTGTTCTAATAAAGAAGATATTACACTTTCTGTAAATAAAACAAGTCCATCATTAATTACAGGAATAGTAAAACAATTTAATGGATCTGTTTCAGTAAAATTAAATGATGTTGCAATGAATCCTTATGAATATGTTTATGATAGAAGCTCTAATTCTATAAAAGTTCTAAAAAATCTTAATTCAGGTGATAAAATAACTATAACAGGTAAAACAGACCCTATAGGATATAATTATGGTTTTCCTAATCTAATTAATCAAAATATTATACCTTATGGTTTTTATTTCGATTTTTCAGAAATTACAGGAAACACAGTATATGATAAATCTGGAAATAATAATAATGGTAGTTTTTTTAAATTAGGAAATGATTATCCAGAAAGAAAAACAGGTATTTTTAATTCTAGTTCTGTATCATTTAAAAGTAATTCTAGTATAAAAGTAACAGATAGTCCAACAATAGAAACAAATGATTCATTTACTTATTTATTTGTGTTTACACCAGATGTAATAAATACAAATCAAATGCTTGCAGTAAAAAATATTTCTGATAGTGGTGATGTGGCAGGAACAACTAGGGCTGATACTTCTTTTGCTTTTTTTATTACAGAGGAAAATAAATTACTTTGTTGGCTCTATTCTGGCTACAATGTAGTTTCTATATCAGATCCATTAGATTTGACGTTAGGAAAACCTGTAGGTTTGGCAATATCACTTGATAGAACTAATAAAATACTAAAAATAGTAAAAAATCAAACTGAAATGCCTTTTGTATTAGATACAACATCTCAACCTAGGTTTATAGACATTAATGATTTTCAAGGGTTACAAGATATAGATGCAGATTTACATATTGGAAATCATATTTATTATCATAATACATTATCAGTGGATTATCCATTTTTAGGAAGAATGCATAGAGTTGCAAATACAACACAAGCATTAACCGTAGAGCAAATTAAAACAATATTTGCAAATCTGAATCTTAAAAATTAGGTATAAAAAATGAAAAAATGTATTTTTCTTAGCATAATGATTCTTTTATCTTCTTGTAATAATATTTATGATATAAAAGCTAAAAAAAACTCTTTAGAACTAAAAGGAGTAGTTGATTTCGATGTAAAAAATTTCAAAACTAAAGCTGTTGCAGAAGATATTCAAAATAAATCGACCGTATATATTTCGGATGGAAATAATGTTTTGGCAAGTGGATTAGCTCAAGATTCTGGTAATTTTTTGATAAATCCTGATGCTTCTTTTTCTCCAAATGTAAATGATATGTTTATCTTAGAAGCAACAAAAAGAATAGGCGATTATGGAAATAATGTTTTGGCATTAAGAACATACATAAAATGGACAGGAACAGAATGGAAAAGCATTACAACACCTAATATAATATTAAATTCAAAAACAACTGCAATTAGTATTATTGATAACTATGATAAATTAATTTTGCCTATAGATACTATTGAAAAAATAAATACAATGACAAGTATTATTTCTCCTATAGGAACACTTACTGACGCTCAAATAACAGAAATGAATACAATGGTAGCAACCTCTTTATCAAATAATAAAGATCCTTATTCTACTATCAAAAAACAAGGTAAAAACTATTTTTTTGATAAAAATCCAAATGTATTAGTGTTAATGGAAAAAAATGTTTGTCAGAATTGTGATTTTGTTTATACTAATTTAGTAAATGTAGATTTTTCTAATAAAGATATAACAGGAGCGAATTTTTCTAATACAAATCTTTCAGATAAAACATTTAATGCTACTAATTTTGAAAAAGCAAATTTATCAAATGCAAACTTAAGTAATTCAGATTTAACTTTATCGACAAGTTTAAAAGGTATAACTGCACCACAGTTATTTGCTTTGAATGCAAATTTTAAAGGAAGTAATTTTTCTAAAAGTGGTGAGCAAGCTAGTAATGTTCAATATGGTTTTTTTCAAAATGCAACCTTTGAGAATGCAAATTTAAGTGATGCTGATTTTTCTTATGCCGATTTTACAGGAGCAAATTTAACAAATGCAACTATGACAGGAACTAATACTACAGGAGCTATTGGAATTTTATCTTTTCAAACAAAAGCAACAACACCTGTTGTTTTGGGAAGTAAGTTTAATAATGCAAAATTTACTAATACAAATCTTTCAAATATCAATTTTTTAGGAGTAGATTTGACAAATACTAATTTAGTTGGTGCTATTTTAACAAATACAAAATTATCAGGCTCTATTTTAAAAGATTCAAATTTAACAGGGCAAAATCTATCTAATTATAATTTGACAGGAACAAATTTAACAAATGCTAATCTTACAAATACTAATCTTAGTTCAGCTATTCTTACCAATACAGTTTTAACAGGAAGTAATTTAACAAATGCTAATTTATCTGGTAATAATCTTACAGGTTTGGATTTAACAGGGGCGAATCTTTCAAATGCAAATTTGACTAATGTAAACCTTACAAATACAAATCTTGCTAATACAACCATTACAGGAGCTATTTTGACAGGAGTAAATCTTACTAATATTTCGATTCAAGGTGCTGATTTAAGAGGTGTTGATATTTCTAAGTTTGATTTTAAAAAGAAAGATATTACAGGAACTAATCTTAGTAACCAAAATCTTACCAAATTTGATTTTAAAGGAACTAATTTTACTTCTTGTATTTTAATATCGGTTAATTTGGTAAAAAAAGAATTTGAAGAGAATATTTTTGATAAAGCTAATTTTACATCGGCTAATTTAGAAAAAGTAAAATTTGAAAAAACATCTATGAAAAATGGGATTTTTTCTAAAGCTAATATGAATAAAGTAAAAATAGAAAAGGTTAATATGATTAATTCTAATTTTTTACAAACTATTTTAATAGAAAGTGAAATAAAAGATTCAAATCTAAGTAATTCTAATTTTACAAGTGCTAATTTAAATAAAGTAAAATTTGAAAAATGTAATTTAACAGGAGCTAATTTTACTGGTTCAAATATTGATAAAACAGATTTTAAAAATTCTGATTTGACAGGTGCAAAATGGACAACAGGAAAAATTTGTGGGGCGGGTTCTATTGGTAAGTGTAAATAGAAGTGATGAGTAAGAAGTGATAAGTGAAAAGTAATGGGAAAAAATTTTGCAGGGGGTTGATTCATCAAACCCTTTGTATGGTTTCAGAAAATTAATTATTTTTTTACAAAAAATCTTGATTACATCTGTGAAATCAGTGTAATCGATAGATAAAAAAATAATTAAGGATAAATAAAAAAAAATCCGTGATCGGAAAGGAAAAGTAAATGAAAAAAATAGGTTTAATAAAGTTAACTTTAAGTTCTTTTGTATTATTATCTATTAATTATGCCTGTTTTAATAATGTAATGCCGAATAACATAAATGCAATACAAAAAACAAATACAGATAGTATAAAAAAAGTAGATTCTAAATATGTTAT
>JBBTGK010000341.1:0-26952 GCA_038060635.1 Cyanobacteriota bacterium
ACATTCCACCATAATTCATTATTTTTCTATTTTATTAATGAAGTTTTATAATACTTTAAGTGAAAATGAAAAATCTAAGTTTTTTAGATTTTCGGGTGATGGAGATTATTTTAAGTTAGCAAGTACTTTATTAAGATATATAGATAAAAATGATCCTATAGCAAGAGAATTTATGCTTAGATTATCTAACTCTAATGATGGTCTGGCTTTTTATTCTTTTTCTCAAATTTTAAAACATGACTTTGATAAATTTATAAATTTTTATGGAATAGAAAGTATAGAAGTTATTTTTGAAAATATTTCTAATAATTTAGAGAATGTAGAAAAGAATGTGGTTTTTGAATTATTAGGTTTTAACTATGAAAAACTTTCAGAAAATTTTAGGCTTAATTTAGTAAAAAAACTAATTAAAACAAATAAAAACATACTTTTTTTTCAAAATAGAGGGTTAGAAAGTATATTTTTAAAATTACCACTGGAATTTAGAAATAATATAATTTTATCTATAAGTCATATTTCGACTTTTTTATTAGATAAATTTTTTGAAAATATACCAGAGGATATAAAAAATCAAGTTTTTGAAAAAATTGTTACAATTAAGGAATTGGCTTGGTTTTGTATTAATTTTTCAGAAAAATTTCCTGAAGAAATAAAAAAAATCTTTTTAAAAAATCTTTTTAATATTTTGGCTCTTAATATACAAGATATAAATTGGTTATTTGAGCTTTACCCAGAAAAATATAATCCTTTTAATAATTATATGTTCTATTATTTTGATACACTATTTGAAATAATCCTTTCTAATTTTAATAAATATAATGAGGAAGAGAAAAAAATAATTATTCAAAATATAACATTAAAAGCATCTTTCGATTTCAAATGTCAAAACTTAGTAGAGTTATCACTCATTATGTCTAGAGAAGATTTTAATAGTATAATAGATCAACTTTTAAAAAATAAAGAATTATTTTCATATAATTTATATCTTTTTAGAGGTGTTTGGGATAAAATATCTTATGATTTAATAGTTAAGTTTATTCCTATAATAATAAAAGAATATAAAGATATTTCTAATAATTATGAGTTTATATCAAGTAATCTTAGTTATTTATTAAAAAAACTATCAGATGAAAATTTGGATAAAATAGTTAAATTATTAATTGAAAAAAAAGTAAAATATAAGTATTTGTTATTATCATTATCTGATAATTTTTTCAAAATTTCAAAAGAATTAAGAGATAAAATAATAAATAATATTCATGGAGATAAAGAGGTAATCTATTTCTTTATAGATAATTTATTAGATAAATTAAACAAAATACCTGATGAGAATCTTAATTTTGTTTTTAATTTTTTTGAAGATGAAGATATTTTAGAAAGATTAAGGTTTAATATAAATTATAATTTAGAAAAATACTCTAAAAGAGTTACATCAAAATTATTAGAAAATAAATACACGCAATTATTGTTATTAGATAAAATTGAATATTATCCTGAAGAAAAAATTAAACTGTTAATAGAAAATGAATTTATAACAAACAAAACATTATATTCTTTATCAAAAAATTTTGATAAATTAAGCTTAAATAATAAAAAATACTTTATTGATAAAATAAATAACCCAAAATATCATAAAAAAATTTTATTATCCCTTGAATATAGGTTCCCAGAATTAAAAGAAAATAATAGAATAAAAATACTAGAAATTCTTTCAGAATCTGAAATGTTATTAGGTAAAATAGCTATATTAAAGCTTATTTATTTTGATTATAGAACATATTCACCTGATAATAATTATAATGGTTATATTAATATAGATTTTATTCAAATATTATTAGAAAGAATTTATTTATTTGATTATGATATTATACAAAAAAATATTTCTAAAATATTCTCTATTATATTTGAATTATTTGATGAAAGTTTTAGAAATAAAGTTATTAATAGAATCTTAGAGTTAGAAAAAAATTTTATTTATATTGATATCTTAATAAAAACAGAATCAGCAGAATTAAAAAAAATCTTATCAAAAAAAAGTGATTTATTGTTAGAAAAACTCTTAATAGATTTTGATGCAAACAAAAAATATATTTCAAATATATTTAACATGTTTTTTACTTCAATTTTAAAAGAATTAAGAGAATCTATTTTTTTTAACCTTTTAGAACTCAACGAAAATTTAATTAATTTAGCAAAAATTTTAGTTAGTAATAAAAATGAATTTAAAATACCTACTAAATCACTATATTATTTTGCTAATAACCCTGAATCATTAAAAATAATTATAAAATATGTTTTTGATACTTATGACTCAAAAAATCAAGAATTAAATGATTTTTTATTATATTTATCTTCTAATGATAATATATCTAATTTTATTGTTTGGCAAGTAATAAATAACGCTAAAAAGCTAGAACATGATGTATTAGAAAAAATATTGGATAATTTTAAAAATACAAATAATAGCAAAACAGCTAAGTGTTTAATTTTTTACTTATTTAATAATGAAAATAATATTTCAGATCAAATGAAAGAAGACATTGTTATTAATTTATTTTCCAAGAATAGATTTTCTAAGAGTAATTTAAAATATATCGTTTATAATCATATATTAGAAATATATGATAAATTATCAATAAATGGTAAAAATGTTATTTTAGATTATTCGTCAAAAGAGTTTAGTCATTTTCACCCTATAATTAGTTCTATTTTGAATCATAAAAACGATAAAAATATTGAATTTCAATCGAATATAATCAAAAAATTATTTTTTGAAAATAAAAATATGAAAATAATATCTAAATATTTTAAATACAATTTTAAATTACTTTCTGAAAGCTTTAGAAATGAATTTATTACTATTTTATTTACAGAAAAAGACGCTAAAGTATATATTGTACAAACAATTGTAGATAATTCAAAAAAACTGCCAATAGAAATAAATAATTTAATTATTGATGCTTTTGATGATAATATACAACAAAATAGAGTAATAGCCGAAAATACTACAATTAAGAAAAAGAAATATATATTAGATTGTTTTGATAAATATGATCCTAGAATTAAAGATAAAGATATTTTAGAAATGTTTTTATATGATTGCATAAACAATAAAGATAAAATGTTAGATGCTTTAGAAAAAAATAATTTTACTGATAAAAATTTAATGGAAATTATTGATTCATTAAGTAAGAGTCAAAAAACAGTCAATTTTTTAGCAACCACTTTAAGAAACAATTTTCATAAATTTCAAAATGAGATTGCGGTAAAATTAATAGAAAAATTTATTGACTATAAATATAATGGAGAAATTAGTTATTTAGAAGATTTTATATTAGATTCAGTTAAATATAATATAGATAATGTACCCAAAGAAATTGTGGATAAATTAATAAAAAAATTAAAACCTAAGAATAAATGGGATGATGATATTACATTAGGTCTTAAAAAATTAGTATAGTAATAATTGCAAAATTTATTTCATAACTCATCCCCATCCCTTCTCTTTGCTAAAAGAGAAGAGTGAAAATATTAAAATAAATTATCTGAGCTTTTCTTTTTTAAAAAAACACTCTAATTCAACATAAGCTATATAAGTCTTGTTAATAGAACATTACAGATTTTATTTTAATATATTTATTCCCATAAGATAAGTTATGGGAACATTTTTATTTAACCTTTTTATTATTAAAAATAGCATAAATTTACTTTATTATTTTAATTATTTGTTCAGCTGTTTTTTTCTAAAATTTTATTTACTCTTATATAAAAGATTAAAAATAGTCAATAGTTTAAAAAATTTATACTATAAAAAATAAACTCTATAATTTTTTTTTGACACTATTTGCTTCATATATTATTTACTATTTGTAAACATTGAATTAAGTTGAATCTTTTTATTTTTTGTTTTGATATAATTACAATTAGCTCAGATTATTGGGAAGGAATAAAAATGATTAGTTCTAAACTAAAACAAACAACTCTTATAGTTGCTCTTATGATGTCTTCTTTTACTGGTGGAATGGCAATGCAACCATTAATCGCTAGTGCAGAAGGAAACTTTGGTTTTGGTGTTTTATTAAAAGCTTATGATATTTTAAGAAGTGAATACCTTGGCGATATTGATAATGAAAAATTAGTTCAGGGTGCAATAAGAGGTATGATGGAAGCTACAGGCGATCCATATACTAGATACATGGATCCAAAATCATACAAAGGAATGAAAGAAGAAAGAGAAGGTTCTTTTAGTGGAATTGGAATTCAAATAGGTGTTAGAAAACAAAAATTTGATGGAAGAGAAATTGATGTATTAACTGTAATTGCTCCTATGGAAGATACTCCAGCATGGAAAGCAGGAATGAAATCTGGTGATATCATTTTACAAATCGAAGATAAATCAACTGAAGATATGGCTATAGACCAAGCTATAGGTTTAATAAAAGGTCAGAAAGGAACAAATGTAAAATTAAAAGTATTTAGAGAATCTACAAAAAAAATTCTGGATATGTCAATTATGAGAGATAATATTGTTTCAAAAATTGTAAAATCAAGAATGATGGATAATAAAATAGGCTTTGTTAGACTTTCTACTTTTATGAGTAATGATGCTGTTAGAGAAGTTAAAGATGCTATAAAAAAATTAAAAGAAAAAGGTATGGTCGCTCTTGTTTTTGATTTAAGAAATAACCCAGGTGGTTTATTACCTAATGCTGTTTCTATTGGTAGTATGTTTGTTCCTAACGGTCCAATTGTTCAAATAGTTAGTAAATCAGGTGAAAAAGAGTTTTTAAATGCAACAGGTGAATTAGCAATTCCTATGGATATGCCAATGGCTTTGCTTGTTGATGGTGGTAGTGCAAGTGCATCTGAAATTGTTTCAGGAACACTTAAAGATAATAAAAGAGCAATTCTTATTGGAACTAAAACATTTGGTAAAGGTCTTGTTCAAACAGTTCATGAGTTAGATGATGGAAGTGGAATGGCAATTACAACTAATAAATATCTTACTTCAAAAGGTACTGATATAAATAAAAAAGGTATAGAGCCAGATATAAATGTTGTAATACCAAAAGAAAAATTTGAGCTTTTATTAGATCCTACCCAAGCGGATAAACATGATCCTCAAATTCTAAAAGCAGTAGAAGTTTTACTTGGAAAATTGGCTGAAAAATCTGGTAAAAAAGATAAAGTAGGTTAGATTTTTCTTAAAATAAATGAAAGTAGAAAATAGTTTTATATCAGATTTTACATTAGATGTTAATGATTTTGATTATAAACAAAAACTACTTTCTTTTTGTTTTTATGAATTAAAAAAATTCTCTGATGAAAATATTTCTATTAGAACTTCTGAAAAAATTCAATTTTATTCTAAATATGATAAAAATTTAAAAATAAAAATAGAAAAAATCTATAACAAATATAATATAAATATAACTAATAAAGAAAATGAAAAAGTATTAGATATTTTAGGATTAAAAAATTCTTATATTGTTCCAGACTCACCTGAAGATTGGATATATCATTTTTCTTACGTAGAAAAAAATTTATCTCTAAAAAAAGATTCTAATTTATCCAATATTTTAGTTTTGGATGATAATACAGGTATTTTTAGTAATTTTAGTTTAATTTTTGATGAAAGAAAAATCTGTTATGTAACTGTTCCTAAAAACGATTTAGAGATTTTGGATAAAAATTTTATACCTAAATTTGATACTATTTTGTATTTTTCTATTTTAGAAATAAAAAAAGAAACTGATTTAGATGAAATAAAAAATAAATGCGAACAAGAATATAAAAATATCCTAAAGTTATTAAAATACATCGAAAAAAATGATTTTGAAAAATCCCCTAGACTCTATTTTATAACAAATGGAGCTAAAAAAGTTTCTGATATAGATACAGAAATAAATTATCTAAATTCTATTGTTCATGGTTTTAATAAAGTTATAAATTATGAGTACCCAAAATTAAATGCAACTACAATTGATCTAAGTTATAATTATAAACCTGTTGAATCAATGCTTCTTTTTGAAGAAATAAACTCAAATTCAGATGAAAATGATATTGTAATAAGAAATGATAATAGATATGTTTCAAGATTTATTAAAGGTTTATCCAAAAAAGAAAATTATTTAAAACCTGAACAAGAAGAAAACACCTCTTTTTTTAGTAAAATAAATAGTTTTTTATCACCTAAAAAAGAAAAAAAATCTGAATTTAAATATAATTTTAAAATAGATTCAGAAGGTATATATCTAATAACTGGTGGTTTAGGTGGTTTAGGTCTTGTTTTTGCTGATTTTTTGATAGAAAAAGGGGCTAAAAAATTAGTTTTAACGAATAGATCTGGTATAAAAAATGATGAAATAAAAGAAATTGTTACTAAATTAAAAAATAAAGCTGATATACATATAATAACAAGTGATATATCAAATAAAAATGATACTAAATTGCTTTTTCAAAAAATAAAAGAATTAGGTATTTTAAAAGGAGTAATACATTCTGCTGGAATTCTTGATGAAGGTATTATAAACGAGCAAAATATTGAAAAATTTAATAAAGTTATGAATCCTAAAGCTTATGCTTTAATAAACTTACATAATGAAACACTAAATTTAAATATCGATTTTTTTATAAATTTTTCATCACTAAAATCTCAAATAGGTCTTCATGGTCATCCTAATTACTCTATAGCTAATAGTTTTTTAGATATTTTTAGCTTTTATAGAAGAAGTAAAAATTTACCTTCATTTAATATTAATTGGTGTCCATGGAAAGAAATTGGTTTGGCTGTTAAATATGATGATATTGGAATTTTAGAAAAACAAGGTATTTATCCTATTAATCCTAAACAAGCTTTAGCTGTTATAGATAAAGTAATTATTAATGATATTCCTGATATAAGTATTTTTTCTTTAGATTTAACTAAGTTTTTTAAAAGTTATCCTATTGCAAAAAAAATTAAATTATTTGAAAATATTATTAAAGAACAAAAAATAGATATAAATACTATAATAACAAAAAATAGTAATATTATTACAAATAAAATAGAAAAAAAACAAACTAAAGATACTATTTATGATAAAAAAGAAACAAACTCTTTTTCAGAATCAGAATTAACAGAAATATTAAAAAAAGAAGTTGCTTTAATATTAAAAATGCCAACTTCAAAAATCGATGAAAAAACACCTTTAGTTAATTATGGTTTTGATTCTCTTATGGCAATAGAATTATCAAATAATTTAGAAGATAAATATCAAATAATTTTTAACCCAATAATATTAAAAGAAAAAAATAGTATTGAACTTTTATGCGATTTTTTTGTTAATAATAAATAGACAAAATATTAGGTAATAATAAAAATATGATATTATATATCGTTATACTCAAGTAAAATTAGTTTGAGAAAAATAGGTAACTATAAACTTGTATTTAAGATACTATTATCTGATTACTTCTTACTTCTCACTTTTCACTAAGTATATTTATATTATATTGCTTTGTTTTATTCATGAAAAATTTAAAAGAACAAATTCTTGATAGTATTGAAGATACTTTACCTGAAATTAAGGTTAGAAGAGAAAATATTAACCATGCTCCAAAAAGAAAAGATGTTTTAACTAAAACTGAAAAAATATTAGCTATAAAAAATGCTTTAAGATATTTTTCACCTCAACATCATGAAATTTTAGCAAAAGAATTTTCAGAAGAATTAAATAAATATGGCCATATATATATGTACCGTTTTAAACCAGAATATGAGATAAAACCAAGAAATATAGAAGAATATCCTCATAAATCAAAACAAGCTGCATCAATAATGTTAATGATTTCTAATAATTTATGTGATGCTATTGCACAACATCCAGATGAATTAATAACTTATGGTAGTAATGGCTCTGTTTTTCAAAACTGGGTACAATATCGTCTAACAATGAAATATTTGGCAGAAATGACTGATGAACAAACATTAGTTATGTATTCTGGGCATCCGTTAGGTCTTTTTCCATCTTCAAAAAACTCCCCAAGAGTTGTTATAACAAATGGTATGGTAATTCCAAACTATTCAAAACCTGAACATTGGGAAAAATTTTATGCTTTAGGTGTATCTCAATATGGTCAAATGACTGCTGGAAGCTTTATGTATATAGGTCCTCAAGGTATAGTTCATGGAACAACAATAACAATTATAAATGCAGGAAGATTAAAATTTAAATCTGGCTCTGATCTTAGTGGTAAGCTTTTTGTAACTTCTGGGCTTGGTGGAATGAGTGGTGCACAAGCAAAAGCAGGTGTTATTTGTGGCATTGTTACTATTGTAGCAGAAATAAATAAAAAAGTAATTGAAACTAGACATTCTCAAGGATGGGTAAATGAATTTTATTCTGATTTAGATGAATTATGTAAAAGAGTAAAAAAAGCAAAAGAAGATAAAGAAGCTATTTCAATAGCATATCATGGAAATATTGTTGATTTATGGGAAAAACTTTTTCAAGAAAATATAGTTCCCGATTTAGGCTCAGATCAAACATCATTACATAATCCTTTTGCAGGTGGTTATTACCCTATAGGAATGAGTTATGAAGATGCAAATAAATTAATGACAGAAAACCCTGAAGAATTTAAGAAAGCAATACAAAAAACACTAGTGAAACATGTTGATTTGGTAAATAAATTAAGTGAAAAAGGGATGTATTTTTGGGATTATGGAAATGCTTTTTTACTTGAAGCAGGAAGAGCAGGAGCAGATGTTTTTAAAAATGAAAATGATTTTAAATATCCTAGTTATGTAGAAGATATTATGGGACCTCTTTGTTTTGATTATGGCTTTGGACCTTTTAGATGGGTTTGTACTTCATGTGATCCAAAAGATTTGGAAATAACAGATAAAATAGCTTGTGATGTATTAGAAAAATTATATCTAAATGCTCCAGAAGAAATAAAACAACAACTTATGGACAATATACACTGGATAAAAGAAGCAAAGAAAAATAATTTAGTTGTTGGTTCTCAAGCAAGAATTTTATATGCTGATTCTGAAGGTAGAATAAAAATAGCTCAAGCTTTTAATGAAGCTATAAAAGAAGGTAAAATATCAGCTCCAATTGTTTTAGGAAGAGATCATCATGATGTTTCAGGAACAGATTCACCTTATAGAGAAACATCTAATATTTATGATGGTTCTAAATTTACTTCCGATATGGCAGTTCAAAACTTTGTAGGAGATTCTTTTAGAGGAGCTACATGGATTTCATTACATAATGGTGGTGGAGTTGGTTGGGGAGAAGTAATCAATGGTGGATTTGGACTACTTATTGATGGTTCAGAAGAATCTAAAGAAAAAATACAATCTATGCTTTTTTGGGATGTGAATAATGGAATTGCGAGAAGAAGTTGGGCTAGAAATAAAGGAGCTATTTTTGCAATAAAAGAAGAAATGAAAAGAGAAGCTAATTTAAAAGTAACTTTACCTAATTTTGTGGATGATAAAATAATAGATAATCTTATTTTTTAGTAAAAAACTTGATAGTAATTACCAGAGCCTTCAAAAATAGGCTCTTTTTCTTTAAATTCTAAATTTTCATTATTTTCACAGTTATTTTTAAAATTTTGAGTTACTAATATTTCATAAGATTTGGCAGTGTCTTCACCCAATTTACTTGCAAGATTCACTTCTTCCCCAAAAACATCAGAATCACCTATTTTTAATATTTTTCCATAACCAAGCCCAATACATAAAAGAACTTGTTCTTCTTTAATTTTAGTTTTATTGTATTTAATTAATGATTTTTGCATTTCTATTGAGGCTTTAAGTGCTTTTTCTGGTTTTCTAAAAATAACAAGCATACTATCACCTTCTATTTTTAATAAAATACCATCATTTTCTTCAATTATAGGTTTCATTATTGTTTTTGATTCATGAATAACCTGTAAAAAATGTATTATCCCAAATTTAGTAGTATTTCTTGAAAAACCAGATAAATCTGTGAACATTATAGACCAATCTTCTCCAAATAATTCCCAGATCTTATCATCTATATTTTTTTTATTAGAATTCAGTTTTATTCTTTCTTCAATTAATTTATTAAGTCTTTCTTCACTTATTGTCATTATTTATTCTTTCAAAAAATTAGATTATATTTTGGGCTTTATAATTGGTGGAGGTATTATAGGTTTTGGAGATGGTGGTAAATTAGGTGTTCCAGTTCCAGTATTTGGATTAGGTAATACTGCTCCAGATGGGTTTGGATTTGGTAATAAGCCTCCAGATGGGTTTGGATTTGGTAATAAACCGCCCGATGGATTTGGATTCGGTAATAAGCCACCTGACGGGTTTGGGTTTGGTAATAAACCACCTGATGGGTTTGGGTTTGGCAATAAACCACCAGGTTTTTGATTAGGTAATAAGCCTCCTGATGGATTTGGATTCGGCATTCCAGGTCCACCAGGTTTTTGATTCGGTAATAAACCACCAGATGGATTTGGATTAGGTAATTTATCTCCAGGTTTCTGATTAGGATCTTTTGGTTTATTAGGATTATTTTTAATAATATTACTTGGTTTTGGAGAAGGATTTACTTTTTTTATAGCATTTATTTTATTTTCTTTATTTTCTATTTTTGCTAGTTCTTCTTTTGTTAATTCTGGTAAATCACCTTCTTTTAAATCTAAAGTAACCTTAACAACTTCAGAGGCTTTTATTAATACTTCTTCTCTATCAGAAGAAAGAATATTTTTATCTTTATCATAAGCTCTAACTTCAACATATTTATCACCTATTGGCACTTTTTTTAATTCTAATTTTGCATCACCTGTTTTTGGGTCTGCATCAGATTTTTTTATTTTTTCTATAAGAGGGTTTTTTATGTTAATTCTATCGCCAAAAACTTTTATTTCTATATAATCTGTTTCTTCTGGAATTTTTTTTATTGAAAAACCTTGAGGGTCTTTACTAAAACTAAAATTTACTTTTACTTCTCCATAAGATGAATCATAGGTCTGAATATATTGATTACAAGAAAAAGAAAGTGATAAAAACAAAAATAAAAACAAACTTTTTTTCATATTACCTTATATTTAATTACAAAACATAAATATACATATTAAATAAATTTTAGCACAAAATTATTATGATTTGTTTTTACTAGAAAATTTAAAACTATTTTCTAAAAATAAAGTTTTTTAATCCATAAGCAGCTATATTAGGGTTTTCGATAAGTCTTCTTTTACAATATGCTAACGCATTTTCCCAATTTTGAGCAAAAGGAAGGTACAATCTAAAATTTATTTTTTTATTTTCAATAGAAGATGTTTTTCCTTCTAAAAGATTTTCAAGATACTTTCCTGACATCAATTCTTCTTGAATATTTTCTCTAGGAACTCCTAAAAGCATTTGTATTTCATATTTATCAGAACTTATATTATTAGGAATAATAACTTGCTCAAGGAATTTTTTTATATAATCATCATCATGTGTTGCAAATTCAACAAAAACACCCTTTTCAATAAGATTTTTAGAATAATCTATCATTAAATCTTTCATTTGTTTTTTATCTGTTAAAGCTACTTCAGGAGGTTCATTATATATTCCAATTACAACTCTTACTCTTGAACGAGAATCTAATCTTTCTAAATCTTTTTTACTTCTAAAAAGTCTTGTTTGTAAAACAGTTCCAACATTATCAAGCCCAGCATCTAATAGTCTTATATAAGTTTTCAATGTAAATTCTGTCCAATATCTATCTTCCATTTCTACAGTTACTCTTACGTTTCTTTCTTTTGCATAAGAACAGATTTTATAGATATTATCATAACAGCCTTCCCAATCCATTTTTTTTTCATTAAGAGAGCCATCAGGGTTTTTTTCAGTTATTATAAAACAAGATGGTTTTAGTGATATTGAAGGTTGAGTGTAGTTATCTGGAAAAATTTCTAATTTTGATATTTTTTGGGCTAATGCCAAGTATATACTAACAAAAACATTAATATCTTTAGTTGCTCTAATATCTTCTCCAAGTGCATCTAAGGTAGAAAGATATTTTTTATCATTATAAATTTTCTGAGCGGTTGTAATTACCTTATCTTCAGAATCTCCACCAATATAAGGTTTTGCAAAAAACTTTATAATAGGATTAGGTAATGCTTTTATTAAATTAGGTTCCATTTTTTAAAATTAAACTACATTATGTATTATCTGACCGTTTTCAAGATCATATACATTATACTCTTTTATTGGTTTTCCATATACATGAATACTTATTGAAAGTGAATCAGTTCTGTTTTCTATTTTGTGTATTTCTTCATCAGGTGGAATAAGGTAACAGACATCGCCAGATTTTGCAAAATATTCTTGAGAAACATTAATATCATAGCTATTATGGTCTATATTGGTTAAAGAATATTCTGTAACAAATAGTTTGTTATAGTATATTCCCATAACGCCCCAAGTATCATGATCATGAACAGGGGTAATAGATTTAGCATCCCATGTAAAAATTTGAACTACAAAATCATTTCTTTTACTTGAATAAACAGTATTATCAATACTACCAGACATGATATCGTCTATTGTTCGTTGAGAGATAAGTTCTCTATTTGAAACAAGCTTTTTCATATACATAGTACAGTTTCTTATTATTTCATTATAGGAACCAGTTGTATCTAATAATCTCTCAAGGTCATTTACAAAACTTTCAAAACAATACATTTATTTATCTAGCTCTTCTTCTTTTTTACTAACATTAACTTCTTGAAATAAAAAACCTGTTTCTGAATCTATTGATAGATCTTTTATATTAACTTTTTTTTCTGTATTTTGTTGAATATCTTGCCAAAAAAGATCAAAATCTATATCAAGTTTTTTCTGATGAGCCATTAATTTTCTTAATTGATATTTTATTTTATCTTGGCTTTCAATAAGAAATTTATGCTGTTCTATTTCTTCATCGGTCAATTTTCTTACGGCTAATTTTTCAATTTTGTCTTTATTTTTATTTTCAAATAAAAGTCTTAAAAAGTCTGGAACATTTTTAGAATCAAATGCTTTTATATCAAAACTTATTTCGCCAGAACCTGATTTTAAAAGGTTCTCTATCATTGAGTGAAAGTATTTTGAAAAATCTTCCATTTTTATTATACCTATTTTTTTATATATAATAAGAACATTATAGCACTTTAAAAATTAATATCTCAATTATAAAAAAATACTTAAAAATCTATATGAAATTTTAATATAATTAAAAAATCTAATAATTATTTTTATACAAGTTAAATTTTTTTATAGTCAATTTTTGTTTTTTAGATATAATTCTAGTTATAATAAATTTGAACCTGTTTGGAGTAATGAAATTGAACACTATATCTAATGATGAAATACTTGAAGATAAGAATCAACTTGTAAAATATTTTACTTCATCATATAAATCTCCAGATAACTTAAGAGTTGGAACTGAATATGAGAAATTTTTGATTAAAAATGATTTATCTCCCATAGAATATGAATCTAAAGAAGGCATTAGAGATCTTTTTGAATCACTAGGTGAAAAATTTGGTTATGAAGGTGAATACGAAGGTAAAAATATAATTGCTTTATTAAGAAACGGAGCAAGTATTTCTTTAGAGCCAGGAGGTCAAGTAGAATTAAGTGGTAAACCTTTTTTAAGCTTGCATGATGCACAAAAAGAAATAGAAGAACATATTTCTGAATTAAAAGAAATAACTCAAGGATGGAATACAAAATGGTTTTCTTGTGGAATGAATCCTTTTCTTTCTACAGAAGATATAAATTGGATGCCTAAAAAAAGATATGGCATAATGAGAAAATATCTAATCACACAAGGGCATTTAAGCCATAAAATGATGAAACAAACCTGCACAATTCAAGCAAATATAGACTATGTAAGTCATGAAGATGCTATAAAAAAATTAAGAATTGCGACTGGAGTAAATTCTATTGTAACTGCAATTTTTGCTAATTCTCCTATATATTGCGGAAAAGAAAATGGTTTTGCCACAGAAAGAGCTCATATTTGGAAATATACAGACCCTGAAAGATGTGGAATAATAAAAAATTTATTTTCAGATAATTTTTCTTTTGAATATTATGTTGATTATGCAATGAATGTACACATGTTTTTGATAAAAAGAGATAATGAAATGATTGATATGACTCATTTAACCTTTAAAGAATTTATGCAAAAAGGTGATAGAGGAATAAAAGCAACCTATTATGATTGGGGATATCATTTATCTACTGTTTTTCCAGAAGTTAGACTTCTAAAATATATAGAATTACGTGGGGCAGATAGTCAAACACCTGATTTAGCTATAGCAATTCCTGCTATTTGGAAAGGTATTTTATATGACAATCAAGCATTAGATAGTGCTTGGGAGCTTGTTTCAAATCTTACTTATGATCAAAGAGTAGAATGGCATGAAGCTGTTGCAAAAGATGGAATGAAGGCAAAAATAGGAAAATATGTTACCAAAGATTTAGCAAAAGAATTGTTTAATATATCTTGGGAAGGACTTAAAAGACAAAAGGTTCAAAATGAAAAAAATCAAGATGAAACTATATACCTTGAAGCTCTTTTAGAAAAAGTAATAAAAAAAGGAAAATCTCCTGCCGAAACTTTGTTAGAAAAATGGAATACAACTTATAATAATAGTTTGGATAAACTACTCAATCATTATATAATATAAATAGATATTTTTTTCTGAGTGATTATCTATGAGTAATATACAATCCGAAAATTGGGAAAACATGACAAGAGTTGAAAAGCTTGGTGAGATTCTTGTAAAATTTCAAGCTCTAAGACTTTCTGAACTTACAACTGTTATTGAAGAACAAAATAGAAATCCTAATATGCAATTAGGAGATCTTGCTGTAATAAAAGGTTTTATAACTAGAGCTGAACTTGAAATGTATTTAGAAATACAAAAAAAAGAAGGCGAAGTTGTTGATGATTCTTTAAAAGAATTAGGGATAATGACAGATCAAGAAAAATGGAGTAGATTATCTCAAAACGAAAGATTAGGCGAAATTTTATTAAAAAGAGGCAGTTTAAAACTTTCTCAACTTACAGACGCAATTGAATATCAAAATCAAAATCCTAATACTCATCTTGGAAAATATCTAATTGAAAAACAAATCGTTACTAAAAATGTTATTGATGAAGCATTAGAATGGCAAAAACATCAAAATCAAGTGGTAAAAGAAGCTGTAGAAGAAATAAAACATCCTAAAAAAGAAGATGATGATAACGTCAATATTTTTTGATCTTGATGGTACTTTAATCGACTCTAAAAAAGATATTGTTGTTTCTGTAAATGAGATAAGAAAAGATATTAGTTTACCTCCCCTAGATGAAAAAACTATTATCTCTTTTGTCGGAATAGGAACTCATTATCTTTTGAGAAATGTAATTCCTAATAATTACGATTCTGAATTTTTTTATGATAAATTTATTGAATATTACAAAAAAAATAGCTTAAAATATTCAAAATTATATGATGGCGTTGAAGAATTACTTGAAAAATTATCTTCTTATAAAAAAGCTTTAATAACAAATAAATCATACCAAGTAACAATGGAAATCGTAAAAAAATTTAATTGGCAAAATACATTTGAAATTGTTTATGGTGGCGATAGTTTACCAGAACGAAAACCATCTCCATATCCTATACTTAAAGCAATGGAAGAATTAAATTTAAAAAAAGAAGAAGTTTTATTTTTTGGTGATAGTTCACCAGATTATATTTCAAGCAGAGATGCAGGAGTAATATTTGCTTTTGCTAAATATGGTTATGAAAAAAAACATAAAAATTTTGAAAACTCTTTTTTGATTGAAAAACCTTTAGATTTGTTGAATTTTTTATAATATAAGTTTGAGCATGGGATATTAGAGTGTTTATTTTTTGAACTAAAAAATAATAAAAACCATACAATAAAACATTAATAGAATCCTAATCATGTTAATCATATTAATCTTCCTAAAATCCTGTTCAAGACAATTAACAACAAAAAAACAGGTCTATTTTCATAAACCTGTTTTTTTAAATAACGATATTAATAACCGTATTGAATTTCTCTAGCTTGTCTTCTGATTGTATCTGGACCTAAACCAGAAATTAGATTATGAGAACCTTCATAATTAGCGATATCATTTAATGTACTGTAATCTCTTGTTGATACAGCTGTGTTATAAGCTTCGTATAAAATATCACCAGCATCTTGATATAAAATATCTGCACTAGCTTCAAATTTAGCTATATTCAATAATGATCTTGCATCTCTTCTATCTCTTGCTGCTGATATAGAATCATTTAATACATCTCCTGCTTTTATTCCAGGCATAAGATTATTTTGATTTTCATATTTAGCAACATTCAATAAAAGATTTGGATCTCTGTTATCAACACCAGCTCTATATGCATTATATAAAACATCTCCTGCTCTTACTTCAGGCATATAATTCATTTCATTTTCTATTTTTGCAAGTTGTAATAATTTATAACCATCTCCATTATTTACAGCTGAACGATATTCATATCTCATTTCTGAACTTGCAACGATGTTACCGAAATCTTTTCTGTCAAAAGGATCATCCCAAGACATTGGAATATCATAAATAGGTCTTGTTGGATATGATGGTTTATTAAACGGATCATGTGTTGGATATGATGGGTTATAAATAGGTTTATTTCCACTGAAAGGATCATTATGTATTCCACCATTGTTTGACGGATAGCTTGGTTTATTGAAAGGATCATTATGTATCCCTCCATTATTTGAAGGATAACTTGGTTTGTTGAAAGGATCATTATGAATATTACCATTATTTGAAGGGTAACTTGGTTTATTAAACGGATCATTATGTATTGGTTTATTTCCACCACCAGAGAAAGGATCATTGCCTATTGGCTTATTTCCACTTGGTTTATTGAAAGGATCGTTACCGATTGGTCTATTACTTCCACCAGAGAAAGGATCATTACCTATTGGTTTGTTTCCACTTGGTTTATTAAACGGATCTCCACTTGTTGGTCTGCTACTTCCGCCAGAAAAAGGATCACTAGAAACATTGCCTTTAGGTCTTATTGATGTTTTATCTCCAGAAAAAGGGTCTCCGCCTGTTGGTCTGCTACTTCCTCCACCAGAAAAAGGATCTCCACCAACTGATTTATTTCCACCAGAAGGTATTTTTTTGTCGTAACCACCACCCATTGATGATGATTTACTAAATGGGTCTGAACCTAAACCGCTCATATTTCCGCTCCTATTAAATTTCTAATTTAAAGTTGATTTTTATATTATAGCAAAAACTTTTTATTTCTTTCGTAAAAAGTTAACTAAATAATAATCTTTTTTTAATTATAATAAATTTTGAGTTTATAATTTTTATATTATAGCAAAAAAATGTAGAGGTTCATTTGGAAAAGAATAATTTTCAAAAAATAATTTCAAAAGAGAATAAACTTATAAAACTTGCAAAAAAACTTGAAACTAAAAAGTTTAGAAAAGAAAATAATCTTTTTATTATTGAAGGTGAAAAACTTATAAATGAAGCTATTTTATCAGGTATAAAAATAAAACATATTTTTCTAAAAGAAGATTTAGTTTTTGATTTTTGTGAAAAAATAGATGAAGATAATATATATTCATTACCTGAACATATAATTGGTTTTATATCTACAACAAATTCTCCACCACCATGTATGGCTATTGCAGAAATTTTTGAACATAAAAAAAATATTAACGATTGTGATTTTATTTTAATTTTAGATGATATTCAAGATCCTGGTAATTTTGGCACAATAATAAGAAGTGCTGAAGCAACCGCAGTTGATTTAATAATTTGCTCTAAAGGAACAGTAGATTTTTTTAATCCAAAAGTATTAAGAAGTTCTGCTGGTTCTTGCTTTAGAACAAGTGTTTTATATATGGAAAATATTGAAGAAATAATAGAAGAAGTTGAAAAAAATAAATTTGATATTGTTTTAACCTCTTCTTATGCAAAAAATGATTACTTTTCTATAAATTTTAACAAAAAAACAGCTCTTTTAATAGGTAATGAGGGTGCAGGTATAAAAAAAGAGTTTATTGAAAAATATACATGTGTTAAAATACCAATGAGGGGAAAAGTTGAATCTTTAAATGTATCGATTGCAACTAGTATTTTATTGTATGAAATCTCAAGATACACCAAAAAATGATGCTTTAGATTTACAGAAAATAATAGCGATAGTTTCTGTAGTTCTTTTTGTAATAAAAGCTTTTGCATGGTATTTAACCAATTCGGTTGCAATATTAACTGATATGTTGGAAAGTATTGTAAATATAATAGGTGGTTTTGTAGGATTATATAGTATTTATTTATCAGGACAGCCAAAAGATCATAATCATCCTTATGGACATGGAAAAGTAGAATTCATTTCAGCTTCGATTGAAGGTAGTTTGATTTCATTTGCAGGGCTATTAATTATTTATCAATCAGTATTAGGGTTTAAAAATACATCTACTTTAGAGAAAATTGATTATGGGATAATATTAGTATTTATAACCGCTTTAATAAACTATGGATTAGGTTATCTTGCCGTAAAAAAAGGTGAAAAAATTAATTCTTTAGCTTTGATTTCAAGTGGAAAACATTTACAATCAGATACTTATTCAACATTTGGAATTATTGTGGGTCTAATTTTAATTTATTTAACAGGTTTAAAATGGCTAGATAATGTTACTGCTATAATTTTTGCAATATTTATCTTTGTTACTGGTGTAAAAATATTAAGAAAATCTGTAGCAGGTATTATGGATGAAGCTGATGATGATTTACTTAAAGAATTTGTACTTTTTTTAAATACCGAAAGAACTGAAAATATGATAGATGTTCATGATCTAAGAATAATAAAATACGGACACAAATTACATATTGATTCTCATTTAACTATTCCTTGGTATTTTAATATCAAAGAAGGTCATTTTGAAGTAAAAAAACTGGAACAAAAAATTAAACATAAATTTGGAAACTCTGTAGAAATGTTTATTCATACAGATGATTGTAAACCTTTTCATTGTAAAAACTGTATAAAAAAAGATTGTGAAAAAAGAGAAGCTGTTTTTACTAATAAAGAAGAATGGAAATTAGAAGATATTGCTTAATTTAAAAAAAATATTATAATCAATTTTTAAGATATAATTTTCTGAACATTTATAAAATTAAAAATTGGTGCAAAATGGAATTAACTATTAACTCTAAAGTTAAACTAAACAATGGCTTAGAAATGCCTCTGATTGGTTTAGGTGTTTATCAATCAGAATCAGGAAATGAAACAAAAGATGCTGTACTTTATGCCTTAAAAGCTGGTTACAGACACATAGATACGGCAAAATTATATGCAAATGAGCATGATGTAGGGAGTGCTGTAAAAGAAAGTGGGATTCCAAGAAATGAAATTTTTGTTACTACAAAATTATGGAATAAAGATCATGGATACGAAAATACTATAAAAGCATTCAATAAAAGTCTAGAACAGCTAGATTTGGGATATATAGATTTATATTTAATACATTGGCCTGTTACAGGAGTTAGAAATGAAACGTGGAAAGCAATGGAAACTCTTATGGAAACAGGTAAATGTAAAGCAATAGGGGTAAGTAATTATACAATTAAAGATTTAAAAGAATTATTAGCTTTTGCAAAAATAGTTCCAGCTATTAACCAAGTTGAATTTAGTCCTTATTTATATCAAAAAGAATTATTAGATTTTTGTAATAAAAATACTATTCAATTAGAAGCTTATAGCCCTTTAACTCAAGGAAGAAAACTTAAAGAAAAACCTTTAGTAGATCTTTCTAAAAAATATGATAAAACAACAGCTCAAATAGTTTTAAGATGGGCATTACAACACAATATTATTATTATTCCAAAATCAGTTACAGAATCAAGAATTATAGAAAATGCAAATATTTATGATTTCAATATTTCTAATTCTGATATGGATATTTTAGATAATTTAAATGAAGATTTTAGAGTTTGTTGGGATCCTACAAATAATCCTTAATTTATGATTTAAAATTAATTTATTTATTTTCATTAGTAATATCTAAAATAAAAAAATATACTAGCTTTGTATATTTTTTTTTGTAAACATATTTACAAAAATGTTTACTTTTGAGTAAATTAATTATACACTTAAGTAATATATTAAAAATAGGTAGTCAGATGAAAGTAAAAGCTTATTTTTTATTTCTACTAATGCAGATGATTTTTATAAATGGTGCATTAGCAGAAGAAGTAAAAATAAAAATTGATAGTAATAAAGACAGTAAAGTTGATACATTTGATAATAAAACTCATTTATCTTGGGGAATTGCAAATTTTATGCAAAAAGTAGTTATATCAAGAGATTTAAATAAAGATATTGAAATTGGATTAAATGGTTATTATGGAAGTTTATCTTCTTACGAATTTAAAAAACTAAATTGCTGTATGGGTGTTCAAAATACTGCTGGAGGATATAGTGTCGAACTTGATGTAAAAAACTATTTTAATAGAGTCGATTATTCTGAAAAATTTAGAAATTTAATTTATTCAAAAGCTTTTTTAGGAACATCTTTTGTTAACAGATATTATCATGATCCAAAAGTAGATGGAGATATCTCAACTTATTATTTAGGATTAGGATTAGGAGATACAATCTATTTAAATAAAATAGCCTTTAATTTTGCCTTTGATATAGGTATAAATACTGATATTTCATATAATGCAATTGCTTTTATACTTTTTCCAAGATTATTAGTAGGAGTTGAAACAAATTTTTAATCATGAATAAAAAAACTATATTTAAAAACATCTTAAAATTATCTCTTTTTTCTTTGTTAATATCACAATCGGCTTGTGTTGTAGCAAATAATTGTTATAAATTAGGTTATAGCCAAAAAATAGATGCGACTTTTTTTAATGAAAAAGATTCTAAAGGATATTTTATTTATTCGTATTTGGATAAAAAAGACTCAAAATCATATTTTTTATATAAAATTGATGTAAATGGAAGTTCAGAAAAAATAATTGACCTTGGTTCTAAATCTTATGATGCAAAAAATCAAAACTCTAATAATTTAGATTATAAATTCACTATTCTTTCTAATGATAAAATTCTTTTACAAGAAAATATTAGTTCAGATAAATCTGCTTGGAAGCAAACAATTAACTCAGGTTCATGGCAACCATTAGAATTATCTTCATCTTATTATTTAGTAGATCTAAAATCAAAAAGTTTAATCTATAAAAAAGATTCTTTAAGTCAATCAAGTATTTTTGATTCAGAAAATAAAAATATTTTTAATATGACAAGTAAAGGAATTAATGTTTTTAATATTGAAAATGGTTTTTATTATAATAATACAATTGAAAATAATGAAAAAGAGTCGTATTTATCGGCAAAATGGGTAAATTCTAATACACTTTTTGTAATAAAAACAGATGGACTTGGTTATAATTCAAAGTTTAAAACAGCTTTTATTTATCAATTAAAAGATAATAATTTAACTAAAATTTCTGAATATAATATTAACGAAACTGAACAAAATATTTTTCAAAATATGGAACCGAAAAGCTATACAAATAATACATTAGAATTTGAGTCTAATGTTCGTGAAATTTCACACTTACCTAAAATTAGTAAAAACTCTTATAAGTTAGATTTTTCTAATAACTTAGTTACCTTACTTAAATCTGATTTGCCAGACGAAATTATAGAAATAAATAAATCAAAAATTTTATTAAAAGCTTCTCAAAAAATGTATTTGGAATATATAGAACCTAATTCAATTGTTACTTCTAAAAAACCTATTTTTGATTATCTAAAAGAATTACCTAAAGGTTTTTATAGTGAAGAATTACTTTGTGGCGATTATAAAACAATGTAAATGAGAATAAATAGTTAGAAGTGAAAAGTGAAAAGTAATGAGATAGAATATTAATTTGAGCTTATCGACTTCTCATTTTTACTTTTTACTCAATATATAATAGAATGTAATATATGTTTATTAGTTTATATAAAACTTTTAAATGAAAAGCTAACAAATTATTTTTATTTGAGATTCAGATTTTGAAAATTTTAAATTCTAGAAAAATACAATTAATAGGGGCTCCTATTAGTATCGCTTCACCAGAAAAAGGAGCTTCACTTGGTCCAGATGCAATAAGATTATCTGGTTTAAAAGAAAGTTTAACTCATTTAGGAGTTGATTTTGAAGATATTGGTAATTTACCTTCTTTAGAAGAGCCTTTTCCTGTAAAATATTTTAAACAAGGTGAAATAAAATATTTGGAAGAAGTTTATGAATTTATGACACTTTTAAAAGAAAAAGTTTATTCTGCATTATCTAATAATAATATTCCTGTTGTTTTAGGAGGAGATCATTCATTAGCTATTGGTTCTTTATCAGCTTCTATAAAATACCATAAAGAAATGGGTAAAAAGCTTGGTCTTATTTGGTTTGATGCACACGGTGATTTTAATACAGAAGAAACCAGTCTTTCTGGAAATATTCATGGAATGCCACTAGCTCTAGCAACAGGTCAAGGAAATGCAAAATTATTATCTCTTTTTGAAAATAATTATATTGATCCAAGAAGAACTGTTTTAATGGGTGTAAGAAGTATAGATCCAGAAGAAGGAAAAAGATTAGATGAATATGGAATACATGTTGTAACCATGAAAGATATTGACGAAAAAGGTATTTATAATTGTATAAAAGATGCTATTAAAATAGTTTCACCTAAAAAAGATCCTATTCATGTAAGCTTTGATGTTGATGGTTTAGATGCAACTACAACTCCTGGAACAGGAACACCAGTTTTGGGTGGTATAACTTTAAGAGAAGCTCATCTTTTATTAGAATTGATAGCAGAAACAGGGCAATTAGCTAGTATGGATCTTGTAGAAGTAAACCCTCTTTTAGATTATAGAAATCAAACCGCACATGTAGCAAAACAACTATTAGAATCTGCATTAGGGAAAGTCATTTACTAATAAATCAATACTTTGGGTATTTTAAAATCTTAAATTAAATAAAAGTAAATCCTGTTTTTGAACAATTGTTTGAACTTTAGTTCTATTACAGGATTTGAATTAAATGCCTAAAAACGATATCTAATAGTACCTTCCAAAAACATCCCTTCAGGCTGCATATCACCATTTGCATAAGTCATTGAAACTCTTGACCTATTATTCAAAAGATTCTTTCCAGAAATTCTTAAATCTATACTTTTAATAAGGAAATCAGTGTAATTTAATGAAGCATCCAGATAGAAAATATTAGATACCTTTTCCCATCTAAAATTACTAGGAGTTTCAATAAATTTTTTCCATTCCTCTGAAGTAAGAGTATTTTTAGGAATATCGTACCGTCTTACAACCTGATCAGTGAAATAACGTAAGCTTGTACTAAGAGAAATATTTTCATTAAACTGATAAATACCACCTAAGTTAAGTAAAATACTTGGAACTCCATTCATTTCTCCTTGAGGATTTTGAATTGATCCATGATCACCCTCTTCTTTTGCTTTAAAACTAGCTTTCTGCCAACTACCATTCATCCAAGCAAAAATATTTTTAGTCATAGGATATTTTGCATCGAATTCGGCACCAAAACCTTGAAAATCACCAACATTTGTAAAGCTTGAAGACCATGCAATAAAATCGTTAAGTTGTTGATAGTAGCCGTTTATTCCTAATCTTAATTCACCAAAATAATTTATTGATTGTAACTCTATAGTACTAAGAGTTTCAGGGTTTTTTGCAGGCCCTAATTTGGAAGCCCAATCAGCACCTCTTTCATAATTCCAAGTTTGGTTTAGAGGTGATTCCCAAGGATTAGGAAATTTTGTAGCTCTGTTAAACATCGCTTTTAGAGTCCATTTTTGAAATGGTGTAAATACAATAGCTGCTCTTGGAGAAAGGTAAAAATTAGGTCTTTTTAAAATTGAATTGGTATCACCTCTTAAAGCTGCAACTAAAGTAAGATTATCTAGTAATTTAAACTCTTCTGATACATAAGCACCTAAACTATAAGTATCTGTGAGTTCTAATATACTTTGAACTGAACCTGCAGGAGTAGGTTTTCCTGGATCATATTTATCTATTGTATAGTTGTGCCTGTTATTATTTAATGAAGCTTGGACACCTGATTGAAAATAATGACTGCTAGTTTTTATTTGTGTTCCTATTTCTCCTGAATATGTTTTCTGGCTTGTATCCAAAACATTTCCTTGCCAGTTTTGTTCTACAGCTCTTAATAATCTTTTATCATCATAACTAGCAATAAAAGAAGTTGATAACCAATCATTTATTTGTGTATTATTTCTTAAATCAAAATTGTCTGTGTAATTATATCTTGTTGCTTTAACTCCTAACGCTTCTCTATTTTGAGAATATTCTGGTATTGCTTGATTAATTGAACTAAACTGAAATGACCAGTTATCCCATTCTCCCTGAGTAAAAAGAAATCCACTTGGTCTTATTATTCCTAGTTTTCGAGATAATAAATCTTTTCCTTCAGTTCCTATTTTTTCTCCAGAATGTCTGTAAAAGGCTTCCGAATCCCAACCTTCAGAACTTGCATAGGTTGCAGAAGCAAAAAGACCTCTTTTATCATCAATTCTATAACCTGTCATTGCACTTCCTGTTAAAGATAAGTTTTGTCCAAAAGATGATTTAATCTCAGTTTCTGAAGTTTTTTTTGTTATTAAATTTACAGTTGCAACAAGTGAATCTGTACCATACAATACTGAACCTGGTCCTGTAATAATTTCAATTTTCTCAACATTATCAAGGTTTACTGGCCAGATCATCTGTGTACTTTCATTAACATTATTTATTCTATGACCGTTAAGCATAATAGAAACCTTATTATTTTCATTTGGAGCAATGCCTCTGACTTGAATAATAGGTTCCAAAGGTTTGAATGAGTAAAAAAAGCCTGGTATTCTATTTAGTACATCAGCAATACTCTGATATCCTGATTTCTTAATTTCTTCTGCAGTAATTACATACATAACATTTGGAGTAACATCAAGTGATTCTGATTTTTTTGATGAAGTTGTTACTTCCAAATTTAACAATTCTTCCAAAGACATAGAAGATAATTCAATATCTTTTACATCTTTTGCAAAAGCCTCTGGTAATGTAAAAAAACTAAGTGCAATAACAAGTGATAGAAATAATTTTTTGTCCATTTTTTATACTTCTCTTTTATTAATAATAATATTTACTATAATGAAGATAAATAAATAATTGTATATCTATTTATTTGTATAGTTTTACGAGTCTGTACTAAGAAACTTCCTAAATAAATTTTCATAACATTAAAAACATTTTTAATTGTATCATTTTTTTTTTGAATTTAACAGAATTTTTTTTACTATTTAGCGCTAAAAAAAATGCCTTCTGTGCGTTTTTATGTGATAAAATAATTTATCTGTAAAAAGAAAAGGTTATAGGTTTAAAGTTACTTGTGGGAATGGTTTAAAATCATTCTGCTTTTATTCTAGTAGTTTTTGTATTTTTTTATAATCTTTTACTGATACTCTTTTTTCTTTAAAATATTGCTCAGAATAATCATGTACTGTTTTACCATCATTATCTTTAATACTTTTATCGCCACCTTTGTCTAAAATAAACTTAAATCTTTCTAAATAACAATTAGCACCAAAAACATCTTTTATTAAAGGTGTTTTTCCTTTTTTATCTCTTTGATTTATATCATATCCTAAGCTTAAAATATATTCAATTATATCTATATGACAAACAAAATCTATTTCATCAATATTTGTTCCATTTTCATAAAAAAATCTAATCATATCACACGTTTCATTAAATTTTTCTACTAAATTCTTAGATGCTGCATTAGATATTAAAACATTAAATAAAGTTCTAGTATTTCCATAAATTTTTTCATTTATATCAATTTTACCATTTTTAATTTCTTCTTTTAGTTCATTAAATTTTCTAGAACAAAGTAAATATTCTGCATCAGATACATCTCTTTCTTTTTCAATATTGTTTATTAAATTACTAAAACTATTTGTTATAAATATATAATCTTTTTCAACATTTTCATCTGTTATATTGGCAAAATAAATATGTCCAAAATCTATTTCATCTAAAGACATAAATAAACGATAGTCTTCTCCACCTGTTGCAATAATTGCCCAGTTTTTATCAAAACCATCAATAAAATCATAATCATCAAGAGCATTAAAAATTTCATCTAGTGGAAAAAAAACACCAATAAAAATGTTTTCATCTTCTTTATAATAAAAATAATTATAGTAATTATCTTCTATTGAACCACCATTATTTTCTAACAAAAACTCTTTATAATCATTGGGTAATTTTTGAGAGATTTTTTTTTCAAAACTCTCTATATTTTTTTTTGTTAAATTTTTACCTTGATCTACAAGTACTGGTTTCATTTTATTTTAACTCAACTCAAAAAATAAATAACAAACTAATTAAATCCTGTTTATATTAACAGAAAAGAAAATATTTGGAAATAAAATTACACTTAATGAAAATTGGTTTGAGAAAAAAAATTAGAGATAAGATTATTATCTATTTAATTTTTAATTCTAACTAATTATAATTAATCTCTATCGTAAAAATATGGAACTTCATTAGTAGAAAGATTTATAGAGTTTTTATTTGTATTAACTGGTGTTTCACTTGGATCTCCATGAGAACAAGCAGGATGGTCATAAGGAGGAATGTCAGTATTTTTTATAGCCATATCTTTTATTCTTGCATATTCTTTCAAAAAGTTTTGTGCAAAAGAAGATGAGGTTATTATCAAAGTATCTTCATTATTATTTAATTCAGCATTTTTTGAAAAATTAAAAGAACCATTTATAACTACTTTATCGTCAATAATCATTGTTTTACTATGTA
>JBBTGK010000342.1:0-6861 GCA_038060635.1 Cyanobacteriota bacterium
CCTATGCCTTAAAAGATATTTCAAGAAAATTAAATAATTTGTTACCAAATCTACTTGAAGTAAATGTTTATGATGATAATTCTAATAGGCAATATATAATAAAAATTAAAAGTGATGATGAAAGAGAATTTTCTTCAAGAGTGTTATCAGAAGGAACTCTTAGGATTTTAACCTTATGTATTTTTGAATATGATAATGAACATAAAGGTTTAATATGTTTTGAAGAACCTGAAAATGGTATACATCCTTTTAGAATGAAATCAATTGTTGCATTATTAAAAGATTTAAGTGTTAATTTTTCTGATGAGGAGAGTTATCCAAGACAAGTTATTATAAATACACATTCGCCTGTTTTTGTTGGAGAAGTTTTTAAATTAGATGAACAAAAAAATGTTAAAGTTTGGTTTTCTAAAATGGTTTCTTCTATAACAATGATAAATAATAAAAAGGCTAAATTAGCTATAACTAAAATGCTACCAGTTGAAAAAGGTATTTCAGAAGATGAAAGAAAATTTACCTATAATGAAATAATAAAATATTTAGAAAGTTCTGATTTTGAAGAAACTATTAAGGAGTTTTCAAAAGATGAGTAATATTTTAACTATTGGTTTAGTATCTGAAGGTACAACAGATCAAAGGTTTTTACCTAATATTATTAAAAGAACTTTTGAAGAGCTTTCTTTTGATTGTAAGGGAGAAATTGATGTATATGATATTGAAATCATAGAAAAAAAAGGTATTGGTTTTGTTAACCATGTATTAAATGCTTCTAAAGATTATTCTTGGATTAATATTTTATGTGTTCATAGTGATTCAGATAATGAGTCGGATAAAAATGTTTTAATTAATAAAATAAATCCTACATTAGAAAAAGTTAAAAATTTAGATGAAAATGAAAATTGTAAAAATATAGTTTTTGTTGTTCCTATACAAATGACCGAATCTTGGATGTTATCTGATACTAATTTACTAATTGAAGAAATAGGTACAACTAAAACTATTGAAGATTTAGATTTGCCGATAAACATAAATTCAATTGAACAAATATCAAATCCAAAACAAAAAATTATTGAATGTATAAGTACAGCTCTTTTAGAACAATCTTCTAGAAGAAGAAATAGTATAAAAATTTCTGATTTATATTTACCAATATCTCAAAAAATATCTTTAGATAAATTAAAAAATCTTAGTTCATACAATAAATTTAGAAATAATTGTATAAAATCATTAAAAAAATTAGATTATCTTTAAAAAATAATTATTTGATAAAATTAATCTTATTCTTGTTTAAAAATATTATGAATTTAGAGATCCAATCATTTAATAAAAAATGATATAGTTTAATAAATAGAAAATTTTTTAAAATAAAATTTATGATAAAAACGAAACTTATTGATAGAACAAAAAGATTTTTTAGAGCATTAAATGCAAAAATAGAAAAAGATGATATTGAAATAGTAGAGAAAATCTTATTTGAAAATCATAAAAAAATCTTTTATTCTATGAGTTTAATAGATCAAAGACATTGTATTGATGTTACTAAAACATTATTAAAATCGGATAAAAAACTATCAAGAGAAACATTACAATTAGCTCTTTTACATGATATTGGAAAACAAGTTAAAAAATTTTATTTACTTGAAAGGGTTGCAGTTGTAGTTTTTCCTAGAAAAAAATTGAAATTACCCTCAGAGCCGTTAGAATCAAATTTATTAAAAAAAGCATGGCAGTTAAAATTTTGGCATCCTGAATATGGAGCAGTTTTAGCACAAAAATATAATTTTGATGTTAGAATGATAGACTTTATTCGGCATCATCATCATATTCCTGCTAAACATAAAGAAATAGAAATTTTTCAATGGGCTGATAATTTAAATTAAAAGGTATTATTTATGAAAAAAAAATTATTTTTGACTTTTATTATTTTAAATATTCTCTCTTTTCCAGCTTTTTCAGATGAAATAGATGATACATTTGATTTTAATAATAGTGAAATATCAGGTTTTACATCTGTTGCAACTACAGATGATTCAAGAGCTGTATTTATAAACCCTGGAGCTATAGGAATAAAAAATGGTATCGAAGGTTTTTTATCCACCTCAATAATGTCTAGTTTTTCTCAAAATATTAAACCAACTGATATTCCTAAATCTGATCAAATGGGTTTCTCTCAATTTAATGCAGCAGCAATGTATGGTAGTTTTAATGGTGCTTTCCAACAATTTAATACTAGAAATAATAATTTAGATTCATTAAGAAAGTTTTTTGCAGGAATTGCATATCCAATAACAGAAGGAATTAGTGCAGGGGTATCTTGGGTTAATGTAGAAAGTATTCCTTTTGAAGCACAAACACCTGTGGCAAAAACAGATGCAACTACAGCAATAACTGATAATTCTTATAAATCTGGTCAAAGTATGAATATTGGTATATTAACTAGACCTATGGAGCTTTTATCCCTTGGAGTTGTTGCAAAAAATGTTAATACTCCTGTTATTAATAAAACTAAAATTCGTAGAAGTTATCTTGTTAGTATTGCTTTAAGACCACCAATACAAAATTTTTCCGATAGAATGACTCTTGTTTCTGATGCAGAATGGGTAGAAGGCTCTGATATTAAAAGAACTAAAATAAAATTTGGTTTAAATACCGAAATTGTTAATGGAGTTGTTATTAATGGATTTGCAATAAGTGATTTTAGTTTTAAAAATTTCTCATTTGGATTTCAAGCAGGGATAAATTTCCCTTATTTATCATTTGGTTATGCTAATAATTTCTCAAATATTGTTAAAGATAGTGCATATTTAAGATTTACAACTAGCAAAGAGAGAAATTTATTAGAAAATGGTGATGAGAATAATCAATAGATTTTTTTTTAAATAACGAATATTATTGAAGGAATAGTGTGCTTTAAGCTTATCCTTAATAATATGAGCTACAAATTAGTTTTTAATCTTTTTATTAATTTCTGAGTGAGTAACGTTTCACCCTTTACTAATCTAAGTAAAAATGAATTTTTCTCTTCATCGGTTAAGCCTTTTATTAAATTCTCAAATTGATAATCTGTGTTATTATCATTATCTTTGCTAGATTTTATTGCAACAGATAAAAGTTTTTTATCAATGTTTAATAATTCAATAAAACTTTGTAATGAACTATTTAATTTATTTAATCCATTAGGAATAGGAATTTCCGAATTTATAGCATTATTAGATGTTTTTAACCATGCCAAATAAAGACATCTATAATCTCCATTCATAATATCATCTCTTAAAGAAATAATCGAAGATAAATATCCTTCTCCTTCTATAAAGTCATCTTCAGGTTCATCTTCAGAAAAATTGAAATCAATTAAAATATTTTTTTTATTATTGATAATAATAGAGAATTCCTCATCATTACAATATTTTTTAATTTCTTCAATATTAATTAATTCTGTTGGAAATTTGAAAACTATTCTTTTGGCACCCCAATTTGCAATATAAAACATAGCATCAAAATATTTTTGAATAACCCTTTGCTCATCTTGTGAAAAATCTTTATAACTATATGTAAAAATAGCACTTGATGAATTTACTTTAGCTCTACTTGACCAATCTTTAATATTATTTTGTTCTTCTTTTGTTAAAGGTTTATCAATACTTCTAAATTCATAAAATTGATATTCACTCATAAATTACCTATTTTTCTAAAATATTCTCTATTAACTTTGATTCTTGTAAAAAATTAGTTAATCTTTTATAAACTATACTTGGTATAAGGTTTTTTACGGCTGGTTTTTCACCTGATTTTCCATGAGCAACCCAATTTCTATATGTATAAATATCTTTCACATCACCAACTATAAAAGAATCAAAGTTAATATTACTATTTTCATTTTCTTCTGTATTTTTAGTCTTAAAAAAATCTAAAACATTATTTTTTATCCATCTATCAGCTTCTTTAAAAGCATAAATAGCGATTTTATTTGAAATAGGATCAGTAATTTCTTTTGTTATTTTGTCTGTTTTTTGTTTAATACTATCATTTAAAAAAGCTTCAAATACAGCCCATAAAGAGACAATAGTTAAATCATCTAACTCTTTTTTTAAATTACTCATTTTATTTTTTCTTTCTTTTTTTTCCAAGAGAGACAAATCATAATTCATTAAAATTGCATTAAAAACTCTATTATCTTGCATTTTATGAGAATTTTTTAGTATTTCCATAAAAAAATTTTGTTGATTAATATTAAAATTATACCATTCCATTACTTCATCAAGTGGATTCATTATGAAAACATCTCTTGGAGTAATTCTGTGAATAGTTTTTCTGTGAAAGGTTTTAAATTTCCTTTTTTATTTTGATCAAATAAAAACCAGCCTTTTTCTTTATTAACATATACTAATGTTTTAGAGTCAGTAAATGATATAATATCAATTCTTCCATTGAAACCTAAAACAAATTTTTCTATTGGTTTAAAATAAACTTTATCATTCCCAGAAGTAATAACTATTGAAGGTGCTTGGTAATTTCCAAATAAATATTCATTGATATTCAGATACTCTATATTATATTTAACAAAATCATTATCAAGAGGGTCTTTTAACCAAGTAATTATTTGCTCATTAAAGGTTGAAATAGTTTCTAGCCATTCATCTTTATTTTTTTGCCAATCAATTTTTTCACTTTCATCTTGTTTTTTCTTTTTTTTAAAAAAATCTGTAAGTTCTGAACTCATTTTAACACCTAAATTTATTTTTATTAATAATAACTTTTTATTACTATTAATAAATTATCGTAGTAAAATATTTCTAATATAATAAATCCTAAAAGATATAATTAAAAACTACCAAAATATATCATCTTATTAATTTTTTAAAATAAGAATCTTATAAAATTTGGTAGTTTAAATTTTTATCCCCAACCTCTAAGTTTTACAACTTCTATAACTCTTTCTATTGCTAAAGCAAAAGCAGAAATTCTTAGTGATAATTTATTTTTTTGAGAATAATTCATCATTTCTCTATATGCTTTATTTATTTTTTTCTTAAGTTTAGAATTTATTTCATCTAAATCCCAAGTAAACTGTTGAAGATTTTGAACCCACTCGAAATAAGAAACTATAACACCACCAGCATTTGCTAATATATCAGGAACAACAGGAATACCCATACTTTCTAAAATATCATCTGCATCAACTGATATAGGAGCATTAGCAGCTTCTACAATTAATTTAGTTTTTATTTTATGAGCATTTCCACCATGAATAACACCTTCAAGAGCCGCAGGAATAAGAATATCACATTCAAGTTCAAGCATTTCTTCATTTGTTAATTGTGTTGTATTAGGAAAACCGATAACTGTACTATTTTTATTTCTGTATTTTATTAACTCTTCAATATTCAAACCATCTTTATTATAAATAGCTCCTTGAACATCACTAACAGAGATAATTTTACTACCTTCTTCAGACATAAATTTAGCTGCATTAGATCCAACATTACCAAAACCTTGTATTACACAAGTTGATTTTGAAATATCTATATTAAAATCTTTACAAGCTTCTTTTACAATATAAACACAACCTCTTCCAGTTGCTTCTTCTCTTCCTAATGAACCACCTAATGGTATTGGTTTACCAGTAATTATTGCAAGTGTATGACCATGTTTTTTACCATATTCACTCATCATCCAAGCCATAACTTGAGCATTAGTATTCATATCTGGAGCAGGAATATCTCTATATGGCCCAATTATTAAATCAATTTTTGCCATATAAGATTTAGATAATCTTTCTAATTCAGTTAAACTTAATTTTTTTGTATCGCAATTAACACCACCCTTTGCACCACCAAAAGGAATATCAACAAGTGCTGTTTTCCATGTCATAAGGGCAGCTAAAGCTCTTACTTCGTCTATATCTACTGATGGATGGAATCTTATTCCTCCTTTATATGGGCCACGACTTCCATTATGTTGGATTCTATATCCTGTAAAAACTTTTAATGAGCCATCGTCCATTCTTATTGGCATCTGAACTGAAAGTTCTCTGTAATGTGTTTTTAACAAAAAACGACCTTCCTCGCTTATGTTAATGAAATCGGCTGCCTTATCAAAAAGAATTTTTGTATTTTCATACATTTTAATTTTTCCAGACATTTTATTCTCCTAAGTATTATTACCTGATAGCAAAATCATCATATTCTTAATAGTATTAAATTTTTAAAAAAAGAGCTATAAAAATTCTGTTAGAAGATATATAATTATTACAATAATTAATAAACAAAATAAACTTTTGGGGACTCAATTTAAATTAAATGTACAATTTTATCAAAGGAATTATTGATGAAGTTTTTGTTGATAATGTATCAATAGAAAATAATGGAATAGGTTATTTTATTAATATTCCTAAAAGGTTTTCTTATGAATTAAAACAAGGAGAACAAGTAAAAATATTTGTTACTCTTGTTCATAGAGAAGATGCAATGAAACTAATCGGTTTTAAAACCAAAGAAGAAAGAGAGATTTTTAATTTACTAAATTCTGTATCTGGAATAGGAACAAAAACAGCACTTGGCGTTTTATCAGAATTTACTATTTTAGAAATAATAACTTTAATCTATACGAATGACCCTAAAAAACTTTCTAAAGCACCAGGAATTGGACTAAAAACAGCTCAAAGAATAATATTAGAACTAAAAGAAAAAATATCAGCTTTCAAAAATACAAATTTTGATAAAAATATTACTAATAATGATATTGATACTAGCAAAAAAGAACAAATTGAAGAAACTGAATCTGTTTTAATGGCTTTGGGTTATACAGAAAATGAAACAAAAAATGCAAATTAGAGAATGGAGTTTGGTTTATTGCTTTCGA